>DAOVRD010000249.1 GCA_030628375.1 Planctomycetota bacterium | reverse complement strand
TGTCGGGTGCCTGTCCGTTAATTGCCGTGGAACCGCTTGAGAATCGCCGCAGGGCAGCAGAGGCATGCGGCGCGGACCTCGTCCTGGACCCGGCTGCGTGCGACGCTGGACTGGAGATCAAACTCGGCACGGCCATGCGCGGCGCCGACGTCGCTATCGAATACTCCGGCAGTGTACATGCACTCCAGGCGGCGATACGGGGCATAGCCTTCGGCGGCACGGTCGTCGCGGGCGCCTTCCCACCGCCCTATGGCCCGGGGCTCGACCTGGGCGCCGAGGCGCATCTCAACATCCCCAACATAGTCTTCTCACGCGCGTGCTCCGAGCCAAACCGCGAGCACCCTCGCTGGAACGAGTCGCGCATCTCCGACACCTGCTGGCGCCTCATCTGCCAGGGACAGCTCACGGGCGAGGGTATAGTCACCCCGGTCGTGCCCTTCGAAGATCTGCCGACGGAGTATCCGAAGATAGCGAGCGATCCCGGTTCCAGCATCAAGCTTGGCGCGGAGTTCTGAAAGGAGGAGGCGGCGTCGGCGTCGCAGGTATTTCGCCAGCCAGTATCCAGGCTTTCCGCAGGGAGGGAAGAAATGCGCCCTTTCAATGAGAGAGACTACGCCGGCCTGATGTGGTCCGAGATGTCGTGGGTGGAGGTGCAGCGGGCGGCCGAGGAGGGCCGGATCGCGCTTCTGCCGCTGGGCAGCATCGAGCAGCACGGGCCGATGATCCCGGTCGGTTGCGATCAGTTCCTGGCCCACACCTGGACTCTTGAGGGCGCCAGGAGGGCTCGGGATGAGCACCACGTGCCCGTCGTGGTGCTGCCCACCATCCCGTTCGGCCGGTCCACACAGCACATGGACTTCCCGGGCACCATAAGCCTGAGCCTGGAGACCTATGTGAAGCTCCTGGAGGACATTGTGCGCGAAGTGATCCGGGCGGGGTTCAGGAAGATCGTCTGCGTGAGCGGACACGGCGGGAACTTCGGCCCGGCCAGGGAGGCACTGCGCGACCTCTCGGGGAAGCTGAAAAGTGAAGGGCAGGTCGGTGTCCGGTTCTACCTGGCCGACAGCAGCAACTGCTTCACGGGGATGAATAAGATCTACGCGAAGATGAAGCAGGGGCAGTTCAACTTCCACGCCGACGCGTGCGAGACATCGTATTATCTCTTCCACCGGCCCGACCTTGTGAAACAAGAAGGAATGGTGAGGCCCGATGTCAAGCGCGACGCGATGCCTCTCCATCTCGACTGGTTTACCAAGAGGGACATAACCGAAAGCGGCTCGTCCGGCGACCCCACCCTTGCGAACCCGGAGTACGGCGAGTTGAGTTACGAGTACACCACGGGGGCGATCGGCGCGTTCCTGAAAAGGGTGTGGGATGAACCGGTTGGGGACTAAGCGGTCTGGCAACAGTGGGCTAACCTTGCTGATCCAGCGGCGCTGCGTAGCGCCGGCCTCCGGCCAGCTGAGCGTGGGCGTCCCGCCCACGCTCAATCGGACAGAGGGACACCGGTCATGACGGACAGGATAGCGGTGATTGGCGGCGGCAGCGGCGGCAAGGCGCTGGCCGCCGACATGGCATTGCAGGGCAAGCGGGTGCGCCTGTTCGAGTTCCCCGAGTTCCGCGCGAACGTTGAGGCAATCATGCGGAGCGGGCGGCTGAGGGCCGTGGGAGCCGTTGAGGGGGAGGCGGCGCTGGACTGCGTGACGTGCGAGCTGGCCGAGGCCGTGTCCGGGGCGCAGGTCGTGATGGTCTGCACGCAGGCGCTGGCACACGAGCGTGTGGCGCGGGAGCTGGTGCCGCTGGTCAGCCCGGAGCAGTTCGTGGTGCTCAACCCGGGCTCGACGTGCGGGTCGCTGGAGTTCGCCCGCGTGTTCCGGGAGGCCGGGCTGGAGGAGTGGCCGGTCCTGGCCGAGACCTCGACGTTGACTTACGGCTGTCGTGCGAGCGCGGACCGGGTGGAGGTGCTCCTCAAGGTGGCGCGCGTGACCTACGGCACGCTGCCGGGGAGCGTTGCGCCAACGGTCGGCCCCGAGCTGGAGGCGCTCTTCCCCGGACTCGTTCGGGCGGCGAACGTGCTGGAGGCCGGCCTCAACAACGCCAATCCGGTGATCCATCCCCCCATCGCGCTCCTGAACGCCGCCCGCATCGAGAACGAAGGGTGCCGGATGCTCTTCTATCGCGACGGCGTCTCGCCCGCCGTCGCCCGATGCATCCGGAAGCTGGACCGCGAGCGCATGGCGCTGCTGGGGGCGCTGGGCTACCGTGCGCTGTCCGACCCCGAGGCCTGCATGCAGCAGGGCTACGCCGAGAGCACCGACTACTTCGAGTGCTACGCCCGGGGATCGGTCTTTGGCGGCATTGCCGCACCGGATACCCTCGATCACCGGTTCTACCACGAGGACATCGGCGTGGGCCTGGTCATGTTCTGCTCGCTCGGAAGGCTGCTGGACGTGCCGACGCCGGCCTGCGAGGCGTTCGTGCGGCTGGGATCGGTGATCCACGACAGGGACTACGCCGCCGAAGGGGCACGCACTCTGGCCAGCCTGGGGCTCGGCGGCCTGAACGTGCCCGAACTCAAGCAGTTCCTCGACACCGGGCGGGTCCCGATCTGAGCAGCCCTTGCTTCACCTCATCCGGCCCGCACGGGGTCGTTCTGCCCTGTCT
This sequence comes from Planctomycetota bacterium, assembly GCA_030628375.1. Classification (GTDB taxonomy): domain Bacteria; phylum Planctomycetota; class Brocadiia; order SM23-32; family SM23-32; genus DAOVRD01. Next base: position 3,628 of record DAOVRD010000249.1, on the reverse strand, counting down.
TTGCCACGGCTGTTATGATAGTTGTGATTGCTTTGCACGGATGGGACTACGACAGGCTGTGCTATGGCCGCAAGGCCGTGAGGAGCGGACGGGGGACATGAATCCCACGACTCGTGAGTACTGGCGCTTCTACTGGCCTCTCAGTCTTATGGCCGTCGCCTTCTTCTCTGGAAGACTGTTTCAGAACTACGTGCTCCTGCGCTACGAGGAAGGCGTGCGGGAACTCGCCATGTTCGCGCTGGCTATGGCGTTCTTCCACCCGTTCCGTGGAACGTTGATTTTCGCGCCGCAGATGGCCAATGTGCTGGTGCGCGGGCCGAAGTCTTTCCGCGCCAGTTTCAGCTTTCTCATTGGCATGTCCGTCCTGTTCACGGTGCCGATCCTGCTGGTGGCCTGGACGCCCCTGGGCAGGCGCATCATGCCGTTGATCTATGGGGTCAGCGACGAGAACATCCGACTTATCCTGCTTTATCTGCGCTACTTCACGCCCCTCGTCCTGGTAGGTGGCGTCTGCTTCTACTGCGAGGGGCTGCTCGTTCAGGCCAAGCGCACGGGTATCGTGTCTGCACTTCGGATCGGCAGTCTTGGGATGCTGGTCGCTGTGCTCGTAATCGGTTGCGGACTCAGGTGGCGTCCCGTCACCGCGGTCGGCCTGTCGGTGCTGCTGTCCGCAGTCACGCACGCGATAGTGGCGGGGGGGTTCACGCTGGCCTTCCGGGTCAGGCACAGCGGGGGCGAGGACAGTGCCCTCAAGCAGAGGGAGATCGCAGCGTTCTTCCTGCCCATGGTGGCAACGACGGTGATGTTCGCACTGACGTGGCCGATCATTTTCGCGTTTCTGACGTCGCTGAATCCCGACGGCGACCCGGGTCTGCCGGCCGTAGAGCCGATGATCGCCGGCGTGAGCCTCGCCCTCAGCTTCAGTCTGCTGTTCCATGCCACCCTCAACCAACTGCGGCACCTCCTCGTCACCTTCGTCCGGGAGGATCGCAGGGGTGTGCGCAGGTTCGTGATGCGCGTGACGGCCGGCGTGGCCGTCCTGATGGTCATTGTCGTGGTGAGCCCTGCTGCACGGCTGTTTCTGCGTCACCTGCAGGGGGCCGAGGGTCCCACGCTGACGATGGCTCGGCAGGCGTTGTGGGTGATGCTGTTGGTGCCGCCGATCGTCGGGTGCCGCAACTACTTCCACGGCCTGGCGATGGTGGACAGGCGAACGGGTGCTATGGCCGCGGGTTCCTTCGCTCGGAACCTCGCGGTCATCGTGTGCGCGCCGGCCCTTGTGGCGTTGGGATGGTACAATCACGTCGCCGCTGCCATCATGTTCGTGAGCGCCCTCGCAGCAGAAGCGGCCACCGTGTTCCTGCTCACACGGGCCAGACGCAGGAAAAGCGCCGATCAGGACGTGAAGTGAGCCTGCCAATCCAGCCACTCCTTGGCTACGGCGGGTTCTGACGGCGTGCGCGGGGAGACGTCGGAAGTCCTTGCAGATCTCTTGTGGCGCGAGCATAATGTACTGGGCACGGCCCGCCTCGGGGTCGGCCCGGGGAAACGTCAGTTTTGGGAAGTGGGTAGCTCATCTTCCCGGATCTGAAGGGGGGGGTCTGCCTGATGAAGCCTCAATCTCTCGCCATATGCCTGTTGCTGTCTTCGTGCCTCTGGCCCGCCGTTGTGAAATGCGGACAGGCCCCGGTGGGGCAGGGGGTGGACGGGGCCAGCGTGGGCTGGACGGAGATCCTCGCGGAGGCGATTCAACTGCGCGCCAAGGTCGAGTATGGCGAAAGGATCGAGGCAGCGTTGTATACGTGTCACGTGGCCATTGCGCGTTCGCAATGCTGGTAGGCCCGATCCGCTTTAGTAGGGGCACGGCGGGCCGTGCCCTTACTTCACAAGGCCGAACCGCCCCTACCCGTCATTGGTGGATTGACAGAGCATGGTTCGTTTGCTTGCAGCCCGCCCCGCCGTTGGGTAGAAACAGTAATCTGTCACCAGCCGACGCGTCCCTTTGTGGGGATGAGGCGATGCTTCTCTCCGGAGTCCAGGCAGCGTGAACATCGTCGTCTGCATCAAGCAGGTGCCGGAGACCGGCAACGTCAGGATGGACGAAGAGACAGGGACGATGGTCCGAGAGGGTGTGGAGAGCATCGTTAACCCCTTGGATCTGTACGCGATCGAAGCCGCCATACGGTTGAAGCAGGAGCACGACGGCCGGATCACCGTCGTGTCAATGGGGCCGCCAAGCGCCGAGAAGGCCGTCAGGGAGGCCATTTCCATGGGCTGCGAGGCCGGCGTGCTGGTGACCGGCCGCGAATTCGCAGGTTCTGACACGCACGCTACCTCCTACTGCATATCCAGGGCTGTGCAGAAACTGTCGCCCTGTGATCTGGTCCTGATGGGCGTGCGCGCGACGGACGGGGAGACCGGTCAGGTGGGTCCCGGCGTGGCCGCCTTCCTGGGGATGCCCCTCTGCACCTATGCCAGCCGCATCGGGCCGGTGGACGGCGAGAGTATCACGATCGAGCGCCTGGTTGAGACTGGGTACGAGACATTGCGGCTGCCTTTTCCCTGCGTGGTGACGGTGGGGAAGGAGATAGGCCACCCTCGCCTGTCGACCCTGAGGGGCAAGCAGCGGGCGCGCAGGGCCGAGGTCCTGACCTGGGGCGCCGACGACCTCGGCGTGGAGCCCGACTTGCTTGGCCTGAAGGGGTCGCCGACCCGGGTGGTGAAGATCGCCAGGCCGAAGGTGAACAGATCGGGCCGGATGCTGGACGTGGCCAGACTGGGCGCGCACGAGGCCGCCCGCCAACTGGTTGATTTCTTAGAGGAGAAGGACCTCCTGTGAGCGAGCCCGGAAAGCGCGACATGCCTGAAACGAGCACGGAGGTCTGGACGCTCAGCGAACAGGTGGACGGGCGCCTGCGGCCCGTCTCATACGAACTGCTCGCCTGGGGAAAGCACATCGCCGGCAAGCTGCCCGAAGCGCCTCTCTGCTCGGTCGTGTTGGGCTCGAAGGTCGCTCGCTCGGACATCCAGGAGCTGATCCTGCGGGGAGCGGACAAGGTGTACCTCGCGGAGGCGCCCGCACTTGAGCATTTCCTGGTTGAGCCACATGCCGCTGTCCTGGAACGCATGCTCAGGGACCGCCGGCCCAACATCATGATTGCGGGCGCCACCAGCGTAGGTCGGACCCTGATGCCGTACCTGGCCGTCAGGCTCACGACCGGCCTGACGGCCGACTGCACCGGTCTGGACATTGACCGGGAGACGGGCAATCTGATCCAGACCCGCCCGGCCATCGGTGGCAATGTCCTGGCCACGATCATCACCGCCCGGCACCGGCCACAGATGGCCACGGTTCGGCCACATTCGATGAAGCCACCTGTGCGTGCGGCCGGCCGACATGGCGAAGTGATAGAGATTGAACCGCCCGAAGAGTTGCTGGCCAGCCGCGTCGAGCGGCTTGGCTTCCGAGCCCTGGAGCGGGACGAGGGGAACATCGCGGACGCCGAGAAGGTCGTCTCGGGCGGCCGCGGCCTGAAGAGGGCGGATAACTTCGTCTTGGTGCGAGATCTGGCCCGGAAGCTCGGTGCCGCGGTCGGCGCTTCCCGTGACGCCGTTGACCGGGGCTGGA
>DAOVRD010000391.1 GCA_030628375.1 Planctomycetota bacterium | reverse complement strand
CCTCTCCGCCGTGCCGCTGGACAACGCCCAGGTGGGGGCGGCCCTGGCGAGCTACGGGCCGGCCAGGGAGAGCCTGCTCCGCCTCCAGAGCTACGGGATCAACTACGTCTACACGCACAACTACGGTTGCGCGCCGGGCGACCACCTGAGCTTCGAGGAGATCCTCCGGGCGGCCGACGACGTCGGGATGCTGGTGGCCCTGTCCCAGCCGCACTTCCGCCGCTACGCATGGGACGAGGCCGACGCCGAGGAGACCAACGGGTATGCGGAGCTTGCGAAGTTCTACGTCCGCGTGGCGGGGAATCACCCGGCAGTGGTGTTCTACGACACGAGCCACAACGGGACCGGGTACAGCGAGGACATGAATCCGCACATGATTGACGGAATCCAGAATCCTCGCGACTCGTGGGCATTGAGGAATTCCAAGCGAGCTTCGCGCGCCGAAGCAATCGTAACGAAACTGGACCCGGGCCGCATCGTCTATCACCATGCTTCCGGGAACCTGGGCCCGATGCACACCAGCAACTTCTACGCGAACTTCACAGCGATCCAGGAGATGTCCGACTGGTTCGAGCATTGGGCGACGGCCGGCGTAAAGCCCGTGTTCACCTGCGAATACAGCGTGCCGTTCACGTGGGACTGGGCGATGTACCGCGGGTGGTACAAGGGCAGGCGTTCCTTCGGAAGCGCGTCGGTGCCCTGGGAGTTCTGCCTGGCCGAGTGGAATGCGCAGTTCCTGGGGGCCGAGGCCTTCGAGATCAGCGATCTGGAGAAGGAGAACCTGCGCTGGGAGGCCGCAAAGTTCAGGGCAGGCGACCTCTGGCAGCGTTGGGATTATCCTAACCGGCTGGGTTCCAGGGACTTCGACGAACGTTATCCCATCATTGGCATGTACCTCACCGACAACTGGCGCGCGTTCCGGACGTGGGGCATGTCGGCCAACTCCCCGTGGCAGCACGGGCACTACTGGAAGCTCCGCGAGGATGCCGACACCGGCCGCAAGGAGTTCCCGGTTGACTGGGAGCATCTGCAGCGGCCCGGGCTGAGCCCGGACTACGTCGATGAGCAGTACGAGCGGATGGACACGGCCTTCGAGCGCTCGGACTGGATTGCCACGCCGGCGGCGCAGGCCCTTTACCGCAACAACATGGCCCTGCTGGCTTACATCGGCGGCAAGTCTGCGGCCTTCACGAGCAAGGACCACAACTTCCTGCCCGGCGAGACGGTCGAGAAGCAACTCATCATTATCAATAACTCGCGCGAAGCCGTGACGGGCGAATGCGAGTGGTCGTTCGGCCTGCCCCGGGCCGTCACCGGCAGCAAGGCGGTCACGCTGCCCACGGGCGAGCAGCGACGCATTCCGCTGCGCTTCGAGCTGCCACCGTCGACGCGTCCCGGCAGGTACGACCTCAACGTAATCGTCAGATTCAGCAATGGCGAGACCCAGGAGGATTCATTCGCCATCCACGTCATGCCGCGCCCTGAGCCAGTGGCGAGTGCCACGAAGATTGCGGTCTTCGATCCGGTGGGCGAGACCTCCGAAATGCTGAAGGACCTGGGCATTCGGTTCGAGCCGGTGGCTGCAGGAGCCGACCTTTCGCCGTACGAGACCCTCGTCATCGGCAAGGCCGCCCTGACGCTGGACGGCGAGGCCCCGGACATATCCGCAGTGCGGGACGGCCTGAAGGTCGTCATCTTCGAGCAGACGGGGCAAGTGCTCGAAAGGCGGTTCGGATTCCGCATTGCGGAGTACGGGCTGCGCGGGGTCTTCAAGCGCGTGCCCGACCACCCGCTGCTGTCCGGGCTCGGCGACGCGCACCTGTCGAACTGGCGCGGGGAGGCGACGATCCTTCCGCCGCGGCTGACGTACGAACTCGATTACGCTCCGACGGTCGAGTGGAGCGGCATCCGTGTGAAGCGAGCCTGGCGGTGCGGCAACCGGGGCAACGTCGCCTCGGCGCTGATCGAGAAGCCGGCCTCGGGCGACTTCCTCCCCATCATCGAGGGCGGCTACAGCCTCCAGTACACGCCCCTCGTTGAATACCGCGAAGGCAAAGGGATGGTGGTGTTCTGCCAGGTGGACGTGACCGGACGCACCGAGTCCGATCCGGCGGCCGAGGCGCTGGCGCGGAACGTCGTGCAGTACATCTCTGGCTGGCAGCCGTCGCCCCACAGGGCGGCCGTCTACGTCGGCGATGCCCTGGGCCGGGAGCATCTCAAGTCAATGGGGCTCGCCCTCACGCCTTACAAGAGCGGGAAGTTGTCGGCCGACCAGGTGCTGGTCGTCGGGCCGGGAGGCGGCAAGGAAATCTCCGGCGACGCCCGGGCGATCGCCGACTGGCTCAAGGCGGGCGGCCACGTGCTCGCCCTCGGGCTCGACGGGGAGGAGGCAAGCGCCTTCCTGCCGCTGAAGGTCACGACGAAGGACGAGGAGCACATCGCCTCCTACTTCGAGCCGCTCGGCGTGGGGTCCGCTCTGGTGGGTGTCTCGCCAGCGGACGTCCACAACCGGGCGCCGCGCGCACTACCCCTCGTCTCTGGTGGTGCAACTGTCGTCGGCAACGGCGTCCTGGCGGTGGCCGAGGGCGGGAATGTCGTCTTCTGCCAGCTTACGCCGCAGGAGGTCAACCCCTCCCTCGGGACGCCGACGGCGTTCACAGTCGGCAAAGACGCCGACGGCAGGCCGGGCGCGCTGCTGACGCTCGGCCCGGTGACACCGCAGGGCGCGAGGCTCAGCCAGCGGGTGGCAGGGGCCGAGGCCGACAAGACCTACACGTTCGCGGTCCTCGCCAAGGCCCTGGATGCGGACGTTGGTGCGCGCCTCGGGCTCGAACGTTCTGCCCGTCGCCGGCGCAGGTTCCGCGGTGGCGCGCCCCCATCCCCCACGCCCCCGACGGAGCCGCTCCCTCAAGGCGAGGAGGTCCGGCTCAAGGCCGACGAGTGGACGGAGATGCATCTTACGTTCGAGGCGGACGAGTCAGCCGCTCAGGGCGTGCTTGCCTATCTCCGTTGCTCACAACCGGGCGCGCGGCTCTGGATCGGCACGTGCCGGCTCTACGAAGGGGACTACGTCCCGTCTGAGCAGGCCGACCGTCCGGTCGAGACACTGCTTCAGAACGGGGACTTCGCGGCTGGCGAAGCGCCGTGGCGTTTCAATTTCACCCAGCAGCGCAACGTCAAGCGGACGTACCGCCGCGCGAGCTGCCTGGTTGCGCGCCTGCTGGCCAACATGGGTGCGGCGGG
>DAOVRD010000260.1 GCA_030628375.1 Planctomycetota bacterium | reverse complement strand
GACGGCTGTGGTTGGCCACGCGCGCGGAATCGCGCTGCTGAACCGAGATGACAGTTTCGAGATTGCAGAGGCCGGAAAGGCCGCGGGCTATAGCACCACCCACATCCGGCCAATGCCCGACTCAGACGACTTCCTCTGCGCGCTCCGCCACCCTGATGGTGGTGGCGTATACCGCCTGGACATCAAGAATAAGAAGCTGCGTCTTCTGAAAGCTGCACCGGAGGCATCGCCAATCACTGCCCTGGACATCGGTCCATGCGGACGTGCCTGGGCAGCGACTTCGACAGCTCTGTTCTCCATGGACCCCGTCACTGGACGTGAGTGGAAGGTTACAGACGTGGCGGGCGCGCTTGAGCCCCTGGGACCGGGGGGAACGTCAGCACTGGATCGCATCAAGCCCGGACCTCCTGCCGGGACGCAAGCATTGCCAGTATCTCCGCGACCCCAGAGCATGCCACAGAGGCCCTTTGCTGTGGACCTACACACAGGGGGGCTGTGCTGGGAATCGACGAAAACCCCGCTCTTTGCGCGCTCCGAAAAGGGTAGGATGTACGTGATCTGGCCTGCCCGTTCGCCCGGCGCTGTACTGGGGGCTAAGCATATGCCACTGATACCGGTCGAACTCCTCACCGGAGATAGGGAAACGCCTATTGCCCCTTGCCTTGGACTCGGCGTGCCAGGAATCAGCGTCTACGATGGCACGCGTTGGCTGGCTCCTCAGGTTCTCGTGGGGAAGGAGATGCAGGCCAGATGTGACGCGGACTTTGCATGGTGTGAAGGAGACGAACTCCATCTTGTCGTACAGATAGCCAACGACTACGAATGGCACCACCTGGTGCTGGACCCTGGTAAGGGTCAGTGGGTAAGACGGGAGACCTTTGACTTTTCTGATACGCGTGAGAAGCCGACTCATCTCTGGAGCTGCAACGGCGAAATACGGATGGTCAGCACGGGCGAGACGCACGTCTCGGTTCGCAGTTGGCAGGGGGGAATGCCGGCACAGCCTGTGCGATTCGCGACTGAGCGTTGGCAAGCCCGCCCCTGAGTTGCCTTGGCTGATGACGGGACCCTGCATGTTGTCTGGCATGAGCCAAACGGGCGGGTTGCGCATGCTATTGTGAAGGACGACAGCGGAAGCATATTCCGCCAGCAGTTTGCGCATCGGCCCATCCGCCGCCGACAGTTCGACGTCTCCATCGATGCGCAGGGGCGCGTCTTCATGGTCTATTTCGCAGAACTGCCACGCAGCCATCCTGACAGCGTAACGTTGCATGTGCGACGGTGGAACGGCCGCTCTTGGGCAGAAGCCTTGCTCCTCCCTTTGGCAGCGGACGACGGTTCTTCACCTATGCTAGTCCGTTACGGAAACCACAATCTGCTCAGCTGGTGCGACCATCCCGTCAACGCCGGTGGTCCGACGCACAGGGCTCGGATGTTCTCGGTACTTGGCCCGGACGGAGCCTGGAGCTACCCGGAGCCCCTCTGCCGAGGCGGCAAGTTCGAGGGGATCGGTGGTTATATGTCAGCGTCCTTTGCTACCCTTGCATCGGATAATAGGGGCGTGGTGCACGCCGCGTGGACCGATCGGGATCGAGTCCATTACGTTGAAGTGACGACGCTCGAATAGCTGACTTTCAGACGGCAAGTGGGGAATGGTCAGCGTGCTCTGCCCATGCTATTCTGGCGCGACTGCGAATGAACTGGCTTCGGAGGACGAACCGCTCCTGCGCCGATCAGACGACTTGCAGAGCCGACAAAGAAAAGGTCAAATAATGCTCAAACCACCCATTGGCACTGGCCGGCCTTGACCCGCCCCCCGGTGGCCGGTTTTCACCCGCCCGATGACACTTTGGTCACGCAGGGAATGCTCTATGCCTAGGAGCGGGGTGCAGCAGCGATCTGGTCGATGACGCAGAGAGGCAACGTGCGTTCGATCCACTTCCACGAAAGCCTCGGCTTCGCGCAGCAGGGACATCTCACCTTGCCAGATGGCACCGAGATGGTCAGGTTCTGTCTCGCGACAGGATGAAGCCCACCGCGTTATTCCCGCAGCACGTGCAGCTTGGCAAGCCGCGCCCTGTCCCCGATGGCGTACCGCGGACAGAAGGGGGAGTGAGGCGTGCACCGCCCTTAGCGGCGCCATCTGGTCTGGGGCCGTCTCGGCGGGCTCGTCGCTGGACCTCACCATGCTTGTTCGCCGTGGCGAGAACGTCTGCACCGACCCCAGCCTGCTGGATGTGGTTGGGGCGATGGAGGTGCTGTCAGATCTGTCGCTGAACGATGCTTCCGCAATGATGGCCAGATAAGGGCTGGGACACAGGGCAACGCCTAGCCCAAGAACCCCACCGAGTGTCAGGTGCAGAACGCATCGCACCGGGGCGTGACGCTCCCACGCATGCTCGCACGCTGTCATTCGCCGAGTTCCGTGCCTTCGACCCCGCCTTTGGTTTGACCGAATACCAGGTCGACCGCTTTCTCGTCCAGACCGTCAGTGTAGAGAACAGCACGAGACCAGTCCACGAACCTATACCGCTCCTTGAACTTCGTCAATGTGCCCGAGTCCGGGCACCAGTCGACAATGACTAGCGGTGACTTCGTCTGACCGAACAAATCCTCCCCCCAGTGTATCTGCTGGTAGTTGATAACAAGCCTGTAGAGCGCCTGTCGCGCGTATTCGTCCTGTGGCGAGAGAGAGAACCCAATGATGGCAAGACCCAGATTGGTCGCGCCACCATAGCCTGCTCCGCACCAAAAGTCCGCCACTTTTCCGGCATAGACGATCTTGAAATATGAGGGGGCAAGCAGCCAAGGCGACGCCAGAAACAAGAGGTCCTTCTGGTAAGCCGCCTTAAGCTCCTTCACCCGGCACATCTCGTTCAAGGGGTCATCGGGGAAGGTGGGCCCCTCCAGCAGCTTTGTGACTCCCAGCTCATCAGCATGGGAGAAGACGGGATCGGTCGGGTGCGTTCTGCCGCCAGCGTCTCTGTGAAGGCGCTCTCTCTGACCGTACTCTGTACGGTCAAACCAGTCAATGGACCCATGCATTTTCAGAACACAGACTTCCTCTCTGGAATCGCCGATCGTGGCCAACTGGTCTCGGACTTCACTGTACCGATAGCGGAACAAGCGGTAGGGCTTGCCCGCCGCCTCAAGGGCTCGCTCCAACAGGACATCATAGTTGAACGTGAGCACATAGTCGCCTGGCTGAAGTCCGCCTGCGAACCGCAGGTACAACTCCGGGATTCCGTCAACCGAAGGAGTCAGCTCCGCGAGAATCTCCCCTATAAGCGTCTTGACAACCACAGTGCCTTCGTTCCCGTGGGAACTCCAGGTGTCAGAACCCCTGAGTCCAAGGAAGTGTTCGATATCAAGCACGCGCATCAAGTCTTCAAGATCAACCTGATCAGGAGACAGGTCCACTCCATCCGCTTTGCGCCTGTATTCAAGATAGTCCTTCAAGTCGTCGTGGAACTTCGCCGCTCGTCCAGACAGGGATTGAGTCCGGTCATAGACTCGGTGCCAGAGCTCCCCCGCGAGGGGCAAGCCTGCTGCCTTGGAGAATCCCGCGCCCAGAACGAAGATCCTGTATCTCTTGGCATCCACGAGTGTGCTCACCAACCATCGATGCGACAGAGCGTGCCGTTACGGCATCATGCCTGGCGCCCAGAGCCTTTCTCACAGGTTACGACACAGGTCAGGTCCATCTCGACTGGCCAGTTTCCCCTCTCAGCTTTGCTCGCGATCTTCTTGAGCCAGCCAATCACCTATGGTGCTCCCGGAGGAGAGAGCTTGGCGAAGCGCAGTGCCTTCCGGGGATGCCCGCGCGCCTCACGGGAGGCCAGGTAGCGGTCCGCCTCGATCTGGTCCTTCAGGCTGTGCTGCCGCACCTCGCCCACATCGCCCTTGGCGCTCCGGGGTCCCTGCGCGCTCTTCTCAATGGCGTCCTTCAGCTCGCCCAGCATGTCCTTCGCTTCCGCCAGAGAGAATTGGCCGCGCAGAGGGTGCAAGCCCCCGCCCGGCGGTGATCAGCCCCCGAGCACACGCCCGATGCTCCTTTACCCCTCAATCCTCCGCGGCTGATGCTGTCTCGCGAGGCCTCCGCACGACTTTCCGCCGCCCGGGTCCGCAAACCGTTCTACCGGTCCCTGCCTCCCGAACTCCCGGAGCCGCGCCGAGTCAGCCCATGCTCGGGCCAGGGCCCACGCACGCCCGCAGCAAAGGCAGACCAAGCCCGGCTTAGTCAGGCCTGGACCGGCTCAGTAGCCGCTTGACGGATGCGAAGACGTCTCCCGGCCTGACGCTGCCTTTCTTTGCCAGCCGCAAAGTGAATGCCCACAACAAGACCACTGGGAATACCCACAGGAATACAGAACCCACGAAATCCGCCAGGTCGATGAAGCGGAAGGCCTGACTCAACAGTGATTCGACTGCGCCGCGCACTACGCGAGCGATCCAAGCGACGTAAAGCAAGGTGAACAGAAGAGCGTAGCCATAGAGAACCCACATGAATGCCCTTCTGTCAACCACCTGCCAACGCTCGCCGAGTGCCACCCTTGGCACCTCTGCAGGCTGTTTCCTCCCTGCCCTTACGCTGGTCTGCACTGCCTCCTGGAAACCCGCCAAGCTCAGCAAACACCTAGCCGTCGACCAGGAATAGGGCGTCTTTGAAGTTGACTGGGGTGGCTGCCACCCCACGGCGTCCTGTCCGTGCTCGATGGCGTTCCGGCGGATCCAGCCGATGAGATAGACGACAAGATCGTCATACGGGTCAAAGACGTGCAATATCGTATCGATCTTCCCCGGCGGGAAAGGCTCTATCCTCTTGAAGGCTATCCCCGGTTCATCCCACGTGAGCGACTCCCACCTCTCCGGCGACATGAAGGCGCCCCGAATGAACTCAAGGACCGTTCCGTCTTCCCAATCTGTCGAGGCGCGCTGCACTACAGGCCAGGACGAGCGTGCCGCAGCTATCGCCATGAGCGTGTTCACAGGGCAAGGTCTGATGCCTTCCCCATTGGACCAGAGGCCGTCACTCCCCCGGCTACTCGCTAAGAGGGCGTCGACACTGACAAGCGCGTTCTCGTATCGACTGCGCAGTTTCACATCCGTTACGGACGACCAAGCCCGACAGAGAGCCTGCACGGCGAAATACGTGTAGTACGGGCGCGACGGATCGTTCTTCCGATACCCCCAACCGCCATCGGCGTTGCGATGTTCTAGTAGCCAGTCCAGTGCGTAGACGACTCGGGACTCGGAAGCTCTCTCTGGCGCCACCTGGAGCACCGCATACACGGCCTTAGCGGTCGACCAATTGGACGACACCTCCTCGGTGCAGAAACTGTAAGCGTACTTCGCTTGTGCCGAGTATTGGAACGTGAACAGCTCGTTTAGCAGGTTCTCACGTTCGCCATCTGACAACCGGCCAACCGCATCCAAAGCTAAGATGGCGTTCGCTGTCGCCGGAGTCGCCCCTCGCCCGACGCCGACGTTCTGGCTGTAGAAACCATTCTCAGCCTTTGCATCCCGCAGTAAGAAGCGGCATGACCGGCCTACAAGGTCAGCCAGAGACAGCGGACGCGTCACGGTCGCTCCCTCATTTCGTATTGCTCCAGATACCAGGCAGGACTCGTCACCACCACGAACCTGCCCGTGCCGCTGACGAAGTACAACGTCCCCCTCGGGATCAGGAGCGCGTCTTCTCTCCTCAGCACATTCGTCTCAGCGTTTGCCTCCACTGAGATCGTGCCGTCCAACACGAACAGTACTTGGTCGACAGCGTGGTTTACGTTCTGGCCGTAACTGCCATCTAGTGTCGCGTCCCAGAATTAACTTGTACGGGTGTGGCGCCCGGAGTATAATGGGCTCGTTCCTTTTTGGCCAGGAGGATGCCCATGAGAACCGGTCGTCCGAAAACGCCCCTGACGCTCTCAAGCGAGGAGCGCGAGCAATTGGAATCCTTGGTCTCCTCACGCTCTCTCCCCCACGGTTTGGTCCGTCGCGCCCGTATCGTGCTGTTGG
>DAOVRD010000103.1 GCA_030628375.1 Planctomycetota bacterium | reverse complement strand
GTCATGCGGATTGGCGACACCTACCGGGAGCTTCTCGAAGTTGTAGGGGTCGGCGGCCTCGGCATTTGCTGGGACACCGGCCATTATCTGCTGAGCGTTGAGCGCCACGGCCAGAGCGAACGGCCGGCTGAAGACTTCCTGCGGCTCGTCCGGCACGTCCACCTGCATGATGTCGTGGACGGGCAAGATCACCGTGTTGTCAGTGCGGGGTCGCACGGGCTGCGAGACTACATGCGGCTGCTTCGGGAGCGCGGTTTCGCCGGCGGCACGACGCTGGAGTACTCCGCCTGGGCGATACGCTCGGCGGGAGGCCTGAGGAGGGCGATCGAGGAATCGGTGGCCGCCATCGCCGCCTGGGCCATCTGATGGCGCTGCGACCGTGCCGGACAGCCGGTGGGCGCGGCGGCGCTGCCTTCCGTTCAATCATGTCCTGCCGTCAGGAGGGACGCGACCTCGCGGGCGGCTCGCACGGTTCGGCCTTCGACCACCAGGCCGTCGGTCGGCTTGCCCTGCCGGTCGAACTTCACCGCGGCGAGTTCCGCGTCGGTTGACAGACCTGCATAAGCCAGCGTCCCTTCCTCGCGCGCCCGCATCAGGACCACTACGCGGCCCCCATTGGTCTCCGTTTCGAGCGCGTATCCGGCCTCGACCTCGTGCAAAGCGGCGTGCGCCGGCGGCGTCCGGCTGGCCCCGTGCGGACGGATGACGGTGACGAACTCCATTCGTTCGGCGGGCTGTGGCGTCTGCGCCGTCAGGTGCCATTCGACGAGCTTGATGCGCGGCCGCGGCGGCGGGTCGAACTTATCGGTCAAAGAGAGCTTCAGGCCCTCCGGCGCCAGAAAGGACACCCGGCACGCAGCTTCTTTGTTCGACACGCGGATGTCCCTTTGATCGTGGACCGTCATCTTCGTGGGGGAGTGAAGGCGCCATTCAAAGGCCGAGGGCGCGGGCGCTTCCAGACGATCGTAGACCACGATGAGGTCGGGTTTCACGAACAGAATGGCACGCGTGAAGCGCTTGAGAAGCGGCCCGTAGGCACTTCCTGCCTCGCCGCTGACGTAATCGAACGTCGGCGAGGTGTGAAATGCAGTGATCTCTCCCGTTGCCGACCGGGAACGCGGTTCCTGGCCCCGCCCGTTGACGGTGATGCTGTTGACGGACTTCGTGTGCCACATCCATTCCTTATGGTGCGTGCTGCCGTAGCAGTCGCGCCTGCCCGTTCGGATGAGCAAGCGCTCGCCGAAGGCGTACAGAAGGAAGGAGTTCTGGGCCTCGTAACCGTGGCTCTGGCTGCCGAACGGGCTGCTCTTGAAGATCAGTTCGACGTTGCTCTTGGCGTCGAGCAGGTTTGTGTTGAGGACGGCCTGGCCGGTTCCCCAGAAACAGCGGGAGGCGGGCAGGTCTGTGGGCGCCTTCGCTTCGACCCTGGGCAGGGCGCCTCGGACGAATCCCACGTAACCCTTCTCCGGGCGCGGCCCACCGTGCGCATCAACGTACCACTTCCAGTATTGGTTGCTCGCGTGCGCCGCGAAGGTGGTCATGACGCCCAGGTTGTGGCGTGACGTGCGACGCGCGGTCAGGTCGCCGAACCCGCCGCCCCTCGTGCCCGGCGGCTGCAGGTACATGGGGTAGTAGCCGACCTTGGAGAAGTAAGGCTTCTTGTATGCGTCTATTCCGGTCGCGGCGCGCATCACGTCCGCCCACCACGTGAAGCGGCCGATGTAGCTCGCCCAGTAGTTGGCACCCTCATGCCATCCGCCGTCGTCATCGCACCAGACGGGGTAAACGTTGAAGAAGACGTTCATGGCGAACCAGAGCCATTCCTCTGCGTCCGGAATCTCGTCCAGGAAGGCAACGCCCACCTCACCCAGGAAATGCCACGCGCGGTTGCTGTGACTTGCGTACGGACGCCACAGGTGGCGGGGGCACAGATGCTCGTACATCTCCCTGCCGCGAACTGCCATCACCCGACGGCACTTCTCCTTCTCTTGTTCGCTCAGCAGGTCGTTGACGAACGTGTAGGCGCGGGAGAAGTAGTAGTTGTAGGGCATTCCGGCTTCGTCGTTGTAGCGGTAACCGGTGCTTCCTTTCGGGTCCCACTCTGCGGCGGCCAGGAGCAGTCGCCTGGCAAGCTGGCCGTACTCCTCCTTGCCTCCGAGCAGACGGGTGAACGCGAGCGTCGCGGCCCCGTTGAGCAGCTTGATGGTGTGGGTCCGATTGCCCCACCACATCTTCATCCACTCGTCGCTGCGACTCTTCATTCCCGGGGGGTACCTGGGCGGCTCTTCGCTCGGCGGAGGGTTCTTCAGCAACTCCTCGCATTGGTTGACGAGATCCTCGAACTGCTCCTTCAGGTCCCCCTGCGCACGCGCGCGCAGCTCGGGCAGTTGCTCCGGGCGGACGAACAGTCGGGGATGCTGCCGCGGAATCCGCGCGAGCATCTCCTCCCGCCCCGGCATCGGGAACTGGACGGCGTCCGCGCCGATCGTGAAGGAACGCACCCGACTCCAGTCTGACTGTCCGCCGCTCCTGTCGGTGAAACGGAATCGCCAGTACTGCTTGCCCTGCTCGAACACCTTCGGCGGGCAGTGGCAGTTGTACTTCATCCCACGGACTCGATATTCCGGGTTGCTGAACGCGGGATCGCGCGCGCATTGCAGTTCGTAAGTGACCGCCCCTTTCTGCGGCCGCCAGGCAAAGCCGGGCGGGTTGACGGGGCTCGGCTTGTCCTCAGCGGGGCGGAAGCCCCATTCCCCCGGGCCGGCCGGCGCGTCGTCTACCGGTGCGGCCTGCGCGCAGGCGGCACTGCCGGCCCACACGATGGCCATGATGAGAACGGTGCTCGGGACGGCGTTGAAGATCATGGCGATGCCCCCCGGATGAGCGGTTCTGGAGCGCTCACTGCGACCATTCCTCGGCGCGCTCTGGCTGGACAGCATACTCCGAGAGGTCATTTCGCGTCAACGGGGCGTTGGGGTCGGCCCGGCGACGCTCCGCGTTGATTTGCCCGATGGGGTGCCGTACAATCCACCGCGTCCAGCGGCAGGGATAGCGGCATCGGGGGAGCGATTGATGTCAGGTTGTCGTCAGGCGGTCGGCCGGGCCAGGCGCTGCACCGGGGCACTGGTGCTGTTGATTGCGGCGCTGGTCGCGGCCGGCAGCGCTCCTGCCCGCTGGCTTGTGGCCGGCGACGATTCGCCGGGTGGCGGACGTGTGTTCACCGTCTCGCCTGACGGCGACGATGCCGCGGACGGCTCGGCGCGGACGCCCTGGCGGACCGTTGGGCGCGCAGTCCAGGCGGCCGGCCCGGGGGTGACCGTGAACCTGCTCCCCGGCGTCTACCGCGAGGGGGTCGTGCTTGAAGGCAGGGGCGGCGCTGAGGGCCGGCCCTTCACGCTTCAGAGCGCCGAGGGCGGGCGGGCAGTGCTGGACGGCGGCCTCTCCGTGGACACTGGCATGGACGTCCATGTCCCTTACGTCGTGATCCGTGGTCTGGAGATCAGGAACTTCCGCCATCGGGGTGTCAGACTGAACGGTCGCCGAGCGGAGTGCCACCACGTTCTGGTCGAGAAGAACGTGATTCATCACATCGGCGATCCGACGGGCGAAGCCCCGGAGGCCGCGTACGGCGTCCGGGTTCTCGGGGTGTCGGATTGCACGATCCGCCGTAACACGATCTACTTCGTTTTCGGCAATAACGAGTCCTTCGGGGTCCACTTCGACCTGCGCTCGGCCTATGAGAACGCCATCCACAACGCCGTCATCGAGAAGAACCTGTTCTATCTGATCGACAAGGCCGGCGTTCGCATCACGGACAACTGGCTCAAGTACTACGTCCTGGCCGATCCCGCCTACATCCGCGGCAACATCTCGGTGCACATCGGCTACGTGGGCCTCGAAGTCAACTATGTGAACACGCATGTCACTCACGGCGGCCCTCTGGGCGACAAGGACGGCGCGCCGGTGTACGTTGAGGATAACTTCGTCGGCTGGTGCTCCTCCCACGGCATCAATCCCAAGCAGTCGGCCGACGGCGTCACGCGGCGCAACACCATCTACAACTGCCGGCGCAGCGGTTACCTCCAGAGCGGGCACGACAGCTATCGCATGCGGATCGAGGGGAACCTGCTGGTGGACAACGTCCTCGGGAGCATCGTCCACACTGTCGGCGTGGACAATCAGTTCATCGGCAACTACTACCGCCAGCTCCCGGCGTGGCCGGAGTTCTTCGTGGACCGAACCGAGGGCTGGGGCACTACGTACACCCGGATGACTGACCTGCACAGCAGATCCGTCTTGAAGGGCGTGGAAGCCCAGGGGGTCCTCGACAACGAGGCGGCGCTGTTCCGCGCGCCACAGAAGGGCGACTTCCGCCTCATCCCCGGATGCCCGGCGGCGGGGACCGCGCCGGACGGCGGAGATTTCGGGGCCCGCGAGTCGGTCCTCAGCGGCGTCGGCGCATCGGGAAAATGGGGCCTGGCGAACATCCCATTGCTCCCGGAGGTGAAAGGGATGCGTGTGGTCGGGGTCTCCAGCGAGGACCCGGGTCGCTGTCCTGTAAATCCCGACGCGCATTACTTCGGCAGGAGCAAGGCGGTGGACGCCGCAAAGGTGGCGGCGGGAGTTGCCGCCCACCTGGTTGACGGCGTTCCGTCCAGCGCCTGGCGGCCGCTCGACGGGCAGATGCCCGCCTGGGTCGCCATCGAGTTGCCGGGCGAGCGCCCCATCCCGCTCGGCGCCTTTGCCATAAACGTGTGTCACAACCGCTACCAGGATGAATGCAACTGCAACGTGCGGGACTTCAAGCTCTACGGGCGCGTCTCCGAGGAGGAGGAGTGGCGGGAACTGGGTGCCTACACCCGGTACGCGCGGGCGGCGGGACGGATATTCCCCATAGACGGAGCGCCGCGCGTCCGGCAGCTCAAGCTGGAGGTCCTGTCGAATAACGGTTGGCCGGGGGCGGTGGAGGTCGGCGAGTTCAGACTGTACCGGGCCTTCGAACCGATCGAGTAAAAGGAAAATAGGGACAGGCACCATTTTTGTGTCGTATCCCTCGCCGAGACAGGAGGTTACAGATGTGAAAATGGTGCCTGTCCCTATTTTTCCCTGCCTCAGGGAATGAATTGTGAACGCGCATCCTTGGGCCCCAGGAACCTGACGAACGCGCTAAGCATCCCGAAGTCGAATTCCTCTTTCATCTGCGTCAGCATCAGTTCAATGGCCTCGTACGGTTTCCGAGCCGCCGCGTATGTGCGGTTGGTCGTCAGCGCGTCGTAGACGTCAACGATATTGGCCAGGCGGGCCACTTGAGGGATGGCGTCGCCCGTCATACCGTCCGGGTAGCCGGCTCCATTGAAGTGTTCGTGGTGTGAGCGGACAATCAGGGCAGACGTCGGCCGCAGCTTCATGTGTGCCGCGGTGATTTGGAGACCCAGGAGCGGATGTTCCTTGATCTTCGCGAACTCTTCGGCCGTTAGCTTGCCCGGTTTGGCGAGTATCTCCGCAGGCAATTGGCTCTTGCCTATGTCGTGCAGCATTCCGCCCAGCCCGATCTGCTCCAGCATCCTCTGGTCGTTGATCCCAAGTAGTTTCTCACTTGTGGCGACGAGAAAGAGCGAGACGTTCACGCAATGTGTGTAGGTGTAGTAGTCGTGTGAGGCCATGGCCGTCATGTGCCACAGCGCATCGGGGTCCTTGATGATCGAGAGCACCATCGCTTCGACCATGTTCTGAGTGCGCTGTAGATTCTTGCCGGAACGAGGATCCTCAAAGACGTCCTGCATGACGTGCGAGGAGCTCTTGTATACCAGTTCGCCGGCTTGCTCGGGTGGCAGGAGGTCGTCCCGGATGATGGCGCTGATATTCTGCTCGACGTACTCGTCATAGGCGTCCTGATCCTCCTTGCGCAGGTAGAGCACGTCCACCGCGTGCTCGAGGAGCCTTTCCCGCGTCTCGTGATCAAGCGGCGTTTGGGCGTTCTTGTAGAGGACAAAGCGCCCGGTGGCCTTGTCTTTGAAGTGAAGGTCCACCGGCGCCATGGTGCCCGGCTGCATGATGGCCAGGTGGATCGCGAAGAACTCCCCCTGTTGAGCAACGTCCGTTCGCATTGGCCTGTGCCAGGAAGAATAGCGTAATACAATATTATACAAAGAGCCAGTTGCTGAAAGAAAGAGGTCTGGGGCGTTTTTTCCCATGGGTGCCGTGCTGGCGGCACCTGGCGCAAGTCCTCTCCTACCAGCGGAAATACCGGTAGGGATCGTCCATTGCCTCCGGGCGATCCAGATACAGGCCTTCGAGCCATCGGTCACCCAGGCCAGCGACACGTTCGCGCTGCTGCGCCGTGGGCGTGGGGAATCCCAGGATCCCGCCGGCCTGGCGCAGGTCGTTGACCTTGACCGCCAGGACGTTCTCGCCCGCCCGCAGGACGCCCTTCGGAATGCTGTATCTCCGCGGGGCCTCCCAGTAGTTCGCGGGATTGGTCTTCTGCGTCACAGAACCGACCTGTTGCCCGTTAATGTAGGTCCAGTCCTCGTCGTCAATCGCTCCCAGGACAAGCGTCGCGCCTCCTCGTGCCATGTCCGCCGGCAGGTTGAATCTGACGCGGTACAGGAATTCGCCGTTGAAAGCGGCGAGGTCTGCGAACTGGTCCGCCCACGTTCCCGGCACCCGGACGGTGCGCCAGTCGGCGTCGTCGAAGTCTGCGTCCAGCCATCCTGGCGGCGTTGTCTTGCCCTGCCGGAGCGCCAGCCCCTTCCACTGGATGGGCAGCGTGCACTCCTTGCCGTCGCTCTCCAGCCACAGCGCGTCCACGATGTCGGCCGGCGCCTCCGGCCCTGCCACCGGACTGGAGAAGCGGGAAAGGAGCGGCGTGGCCCCGGCCGCCCCCATATTGGCCAGCAGACGCCCCACAAGGAAGGATGCGTGCCTGTAGGTTATCTTCTGGTTGTAGAACTTCTCGTAGTCGAAATCCCACGGCACGATCTGGCAGAAGACTACGTCTGCGCCGGGAACCGTGGCGAGAATGCCGTTCCCGATCGCAGAAGCTCCCCCGGACACAAGCTGGAGCTCGCGCGGGTCGCGGTTGTGCACATCCGCCGGGCCGATGCCCGACAGCGGGGAGTCGAAGCGGGGAGGCCCGAACGATGCGCCAATGTGTTCCGCGCTTTGCATTCTGACCTTGAACGGCAGAAACGCGTTGGCTTCTCGTTCGCTGAGGCCGATGGCGAGCAGATCGCCGCCCGCTCCCAGCCACGCGCCTATGCCGCCGGCGTGGGCGGCCAGCTTCTGGCCGCCGCCCGGACCCACAATCAGCACCTGGTCCGCCGCCGGCCTGCCGCCCTCATACGATCCGAGAGACATGCCCGCCCCTTCCAGATGCGCCTTGCCGGCGGGGGCGCCGACATACAGCGCCTCGCGGGGCGCCGCCGGCGCGCAGGTGTCCACGCGCTTGAGCATGTTCCTCACCAGCAGCATCGCTGCCGGGTCGCTCTCGGTGCGGCCGGTCACGTCCATCTGGCACAGCAGGACCATGCCTTTGCCTTCCCGATACTCCATCAGCGGGCTGTACTGGAGGGCGAATCCGCCGTCCACTATGGGCAGGAAGTCGCCGCGCGCCGGTTTCTCCACGAGCACGGAAGCGACGTTGCCGGTGCAACCGCGACGCCACGCCCGAGACGCCTTGAAACCGCACCACTCCGTTGACGGATAGTCCCACTTGCCCTGGCCGGCCTCGATGCGCGACGGAACGATGGTCGCCTGGCCTCGCCAGTCGCGCAGGTTCTCCGCGTCCAGGCCGGCCAGGACGGGGTGGTCGGCGATGCGGGGGAACACGCGACGCAAGCCGTACTCCTGCACGCGGAAGCCGAGCCGCTTCTCCAGCACCTGCGAAGTCTGCTCGAAGACCAGGACCCTTAACCCCTCACGCACGCGGCCCAGGTCGGGCGCCGGCCCGCTCAGCGTCAGGGCCTCCTTGCCGATGATGAGCACGTCGTACGGGGCCAGGTCCGCGTCGGCCTCTGTCCGGTCGAACCCCACGCCCAGACCGGCCAGCAGCTTCGCCGTCTCCCCCTTGGGGTCGTAAACGGCCATCTTCCCCGCCAATCTTGGGGTCTCGGCCTGCGGAAGGACGTGGAACTTGAAGGAGTCCTCCTGCGTCTCCCCGGTCCCGAAGCGGGTCGTCATGGCGAGCGTGTAATCGCCCGGCTTCAGCGTGGCCGGCAGGGCGATCCGCACGGGGATTCGCGCCTGTTGGCCGCTCTCGACCGTGGCCTTCGTGCTGCCGCTGACGATCCCTGCCAGGTCGGCCGACCACGAGCAGTCGCACGTGACGGGGCTGCGCGAGTTGTTGATGACGATGATCTGCTTCTCCAGCGTCTCGCCGGCATGGAAATTGTGGTCCTTGCTGGTGAATCGTGCGGGCTTGCCGCCGAGGTAGGCCAGAAGCGGCCGGTTGTTGCGCACGAGGGCTTCGCCCGCGCTGTTGGGGATCCAGTCCGACATCTCGTAGGCGGTGTCCAGGCAGTCGGGCCAGGTCTGAATGAAATCGGGGCTGAAGCCCGGCGTCTGCAGGTTGTCCCAGTCCACCGGGAAGGTTTTCCTGGTCCCTCGCACGGCCGGACGCGGCTCCCAGGACTCGGAGAAACTCCATATGGAGATGGCCGACAGGCCCCACGTGCGGTAGGCGCGGCAATTGTCGGCCAGATACATGGCCAGCACTTCGCTGAGGTTCGGGATGAGGCGAGGAGCGTCGCTGATTGTGAACGGGTAATCCCAGCGATACCACGTGTTGCCCGCCCGCCACTGCGCGGCCTCGAACCGCAGGTTCGCCTTCTCCTCATCAGTGAGTTGGTAGGCCCGGTCGCCAAGGAACTGCGAGTTCCATTCCGCCGTGCAGAACTGGTGCCCCAGCTTGCCGTTCGTATAGGACCGCTGCCCCTTCCAATCCCCGCGGTGGAGCGTCCACGTGAACGGGGTGGGGGCGCCGTATTCGACCAGGAAGACGGGCTTGATGCCCTCGCCGGCCCAATGTTCGAGCCAATCGGAACGCTCCTGGATGGGGACGAAGTTCAGGTAGCAGTTCAGCGTGTACATCTGGCTCATGTTCGCGCCGGCATGGTGATAGAGGGGCCGCGTCGTGTCGAAACGGTCCACGATGGCTTCAAGCCGGTAGCCCATTCGGCCGCGCTCGTCCACGCGCACGCCCACCTTGCCCTCCGGATCGGGCCAGAGCGTGTAGATGCCGTCCATGCGGTCCGGGTTCTGGTCGTCCGAGTAGCCCATCGTGTTGTGGCTCATGGTGTACATCACGACCGACGGATGGTTCTGGCCCTGCCGCACGTAGAACTCCGTGTGCTCCGCGAAGCCGTTCGTGTCGTCTGCGGACTCGTCCGTCCAGTCGTAGCTGTTCCAATGGGGCAGCGCGATCACCACGAGCATGCCGACGTCGTCGGCGGCTCTGAATATCTCGTCGAAGCCCACGTGCACGCCCGGGACGCAACTGTAGTTGTACATGTATACCAGGTTGACGCCCACGCTCTTGAGGCGCCGCATGGTCTCGCGCGCACCCTCGTAGCTGGCCCAGGCAGGCCCGATCCTGGCGTTGGTCAGGTACAGGGCGAAACAGTAGATCCGCGTGCCGTTCAGTCGGAAGTCGCGCCCGTCAATCCATAACTCGCGGAAACCGAACCGCACCGGCCAGAACGCGTCCAGCGCCTTCCCTGCCGAATCCAGAAGCGAGACCTCGAGATCGTACGTGTTCTCCGGCGTGTGCGTGTCCCACAGCTTCTCGGGCTGCCACGGACTGGCGAATGCGACGCGCCCGTTCTTGAGGTCCGACGCCCTGAACGGTTCGCTCTTGATGCTCTTCACCGTCCGGCCGTTGTCCAGCACCTCTGCGCTCAGGACGTAGGCCTTGCCCGGTTCGAGTTCCTCGAGCGCCGCGTCAAGGCCGATCTCCCATTTCCGGACCGACGCGTCCACCTTGACGTCGCTGACCCGCGCCTGCGGCGGGGTGCCGACCAGGAAGATGTCGCCGCACAGCCCGCGGTGCACCACCGTGGCTCTCCTGCGGGTGCTCCAGTCCGCCGCGGCATAACTGACGATCTCCGCCCTCAGGGGCATCGCCACCACGTAGAGCGACAGAACGTGCTTGGCGCCGGGACGGCACGCGGCAGTGATGTCCGCCTCCCCGCCCGGGAAGGAGATCGCGCCCGCCTTCCGGCCGTCAACGTAGACGTCGGCGTAGGAGTTCAGATACTCGGTCTGCACCGTTATGCGGCGGCCGCGCCAGTCGTTCGGCACGGTGAACTCCCTCTGATACCAGGCCATGTCGAACGTGTTGACGTCCTTGTCCTTCCAGCTCGGATGCGGATAGTGCCGCTGCGACTCGTGTCTGAGCCAGGCGGACCCGGTCCTGGGCCAAGGCCCGGGCACCTTGAAATAGCCCCAGTTTCCGCCAGGGATGCTGTCCGTCTTCGCCTCAACGGGCTGCCATCGCCACAGCCCGTTCAGGCAGACGCGCTCGCGCGTGGCCGTTGTCTCCCGGTACGCTCTGGCCGAATCCCAGACTGCCCTGACGCCCGCAGGAAGCAGAGCATCGGACTGCGCCTCACAACGTTGCGCCTTCACCTGGAAGACCAGGCACAAAGCCACCGCAATCCATACCCACCGGTACCTTCTCATCGCCTCTCCCTTCCGTGGCGGTACGTTGGTCATCGCTGACTGCCCGGGAAGCGCACATGCTCGCCCTTGGTTTCCAAGATAGCCCTCCGACATGCCTCCTTCAGGCCCTTGTCCTCCGGGTGCTCAAGTACCCGCTGTACGGCACCGAACAGCTCGACCGTTGTCAGCAGCGCGAAGTCCTTCCTCTTGGCAGCTAACTGCACTTTCTCGGTGAACGGCTCGCCCCTCTCATCTGGGGGCGTTAGCCTATACGGGTTGCCGATTAGCAGGCCATGTGAGTAGACGTTGTGCTCCTTGAAATCCTCGTCTACAACACGACCAAGCTGGTCGAGCTTGCCGATTGCTATGGCGGCCCCGTCCCTGCCTTCGACCTCCGCCACGGCTCGTCCTTCGGGCGATTGCAGGACAACATCATGCTCCATGTCGCCTTTCTGGAAGGGCTCCGCCTCGAAGCCAAGCAGCCCGAGCGCCCGTATCACCACGGCTTCCAGCGGCTTGCCCTGCTCATAAAGAAGCTGGCGGTAGTCGGCCAGTGACCGGCGTTTGCGGTCCAGCCGTTCCGTCTCTCGCACTCTCTTGTTGAGCTCCTTTCTGACAGCCTTAATCTCAGCCAGCAACTGACTTTCACCGCCGAGCTCGAATTCCCTGGTCCACGCAGGTTCGGGCGTGCGGACCCCACCTCCCAGCGTCGTCCTAGCACACTGGCGCAGAACTCCCAAGACTTTCTCGGGGGCTGCATCATCTGGCGGAGGAGGGAGGAACACCATGTACCCGTTGCGGACGGGTCGGAACCACGCCACGGGATTCCCTGTCTTGTTTGTGAGGAAAAACTCGTTCGGGTCCTGTTTGGTCGTGTGAAAATAGGCTTCATAGGAAAGGTTGCTGCTGAACGCCTCATAGTAAGGCGCGAATGGGTGCCTTGGCGACTTCAGCACCAACGACGAGCCGACCCCCTCCCGCATGAGCGTCGTGATGCCGGCGAGTTCCTTCGGTAGCCAATCGTAGTTGCTGACTACACTGTCCTCGGCCTCGAAATTCTCTGCTAATAAGGCCACCCTGGGGGACAGGAAGACGACTACGAGCTTGCCGTTCTTCAGCAACGTCCCTACCTCTTCCCTTCTTCGCTTCATGTCCCGCCGAAGCGAACGCGCACCCCTCGCCAGTGAGAGATACAGCGTGCCATCACTCAGGGCTATGGGCGCGCTATAGTGCAGGGGCAGCTGCCTTGGGGCGACGAGCAGTACGTCTGCATCTAGAAAGGTCGAGATGCCTTTGAAGCTGATCCTGGTTACTCCCTCTCCTCGGAGTCCATAGTTGACTGCCACCACTCGTAGCATCCCATCCCCCTTTGCTTCGGGTATGTGCCGATTCCCCGGCCTTGCCGGTACTCCCTACGTTCCGAAGGATGCCATATCCCAAGTGTAACGCCCACACCTACCAACGCACGGAACGGCATCGCCATTCGCGCCAGACGGTAATACTCGGCCAACGGCCACTCGTCTTCCACTATGGGCTAGTGTCGCGTCCCGGAATTAACTTGTACGGGTGTGGCGCCCGGGGTATAATGGGCTCGTTCCGTTTTGCCCAGGAGGATGCCCATGAGAACCGGTCGTCCGAAAACGCCCCTGACGCTCTCAAGCGAGGAGCGCGAGCAATTGGAATCCTTGGTCTCCTCACGCTCTCTCCCCCACGGTTTGGTCCGTCGCGCCCGTATCGTGCTGTTGG
>DAOVRD010000102.1 GCA_030628375.1 Planctomycetota bacterium | reverse complement strand
GACCGAGGCGGCCACGCGTGCCTCGCGCCGCAGCCTCTTGAACGCGGCCGCTGCGGATTCCAGCGGCCGGAAGTCGAGCACTTTCAGCGCGACGGTGCGCCCGGAGCGCCGGTTGCGCGCCTCGTAAACCCTCCCTGCCCCGCCCTTTCCCACGAGCCTGACCAGCTCGAAGTGCGCGAAGCGCTGCAGGGACGGCAGGGCATACGAAGCCCCCGCCTCCGCAGCCCTGAGAGCGCCGGGAGCATAGTCTTCGAGGAACAAGAACCGGCGTCCCGTCATTACGGGCTCCCCGCAGAGGGGGCAGTACGACGCCGGCCCTATCTCGTAGCTCGGAACCCTGAACCGGCCGCGGCACCCCGGGCAATCTACCGGGGCATAGTGCGACCGCGCCGCCAGCCGCGTCACGGTGTCGGCCAGATCGGGCGACTCGGCAAGCACCTTCTCTTCCAGGGCGACGAGCTGGTCGGGAACACCGCCGGCGGCGACGGCCCGGAACAGCCCGGCCAGGCGTGCCGCAGAGACGCCGCCGTCCTGCATCAGGCTCAGACCGAGAAGTATGGCGTCCGCCGACAGGTCCAACGGCGCGTTCCTCCAGAGGTCAGGGTGAGGCCCCCCTTCGGTCGAAGGAGCGGACTCGGCCGTCGAGGCCGCTTACCGACCGCCGAGAAGTTCCTCGAACTCCTCCTCGGACAACTCCTTCACTCCCAGGGCGCGGGCCCTGTCCCGCTTGCTGCCCGGGTCCTCGCCGACGACGACGTAATCGGTATTCCTGCTGACGCTGCCGGTGACGCGTCCGCCCAGGGACTGGATCAACTGCCGGGCCTCATCGCGGGTCCGACGGGCCAGCGTGCCGGTTAGGACAAACGTCTTGCCCGTAACATCGGGGCTCCCGGCAAGCCGGGCAACTTGACCTTCAGTGGTCACGCCGGCGCTTGCCAGCCTGGCCAGCAACTGGCCTGTATCGGGGCGCCCAAGGAAACCCACGATCCCTTCCGCCACCTTCTTACCTATCTCGTCGACGCCCTGCAGTATGGTCACACTGGCCTCCTGCAGTGCGGCCAGGCTCCCGAACCTCTCAGCCAGTACGTCGGCCAGATGCGAGCCAACGTGAGGCATGCCCACCGCGAACAGAAGCCTCGCGAGCCCCCGGCTCTTGCTTTGTTCAATACCGGCAAGAAGCCTCTCGACCGACTTCTTCCCCATTCCCTGTAGTGCTTCGAGTTGGCTCCTTGCTTCCTTAAGGCCGTATACGTCCGCCACATCCTTCAAGAGCCGGGCGTCGACCAGTTGCTGTACCGTGGCCCCTCCAAGACCTTCGATGTCCATCGCGCCGCGACTGGCGAAATGGGCTATGCGTTCCAGTTGCTGCGCGGGGCACAGAGCATTCTCGCAGTATAGCAAGTAGGCGACAGCTACAGGCCCGCCACAGTCGCTGCAAACATCTTCGGCGGGAAGCACGAACCTGCGCCTCTTCTCCTGACCCCGCGCCGGACATGTGCTGGAACTGCACACCTTGTGCGCTTTCTTGCGCCCGGGGATTGTCACCGGCGCCCCGCATACGTCGCAGCGGTCCAATTCTATCTGGACGTACGTGCGCGTCTTGAGATTCTTGGCCCCCTTGCAGTCGGGGTCGAGGCATTTCTTCTTGTCCGAGTCCTCTTTTGTTACGCCGCCGCCGCAGGAGGGGCACTTCTTGGGACGCTTGAACCTCCGCTCCCGCCCGGTGCGCATCTCTTCGACGACCTTGACGACTTGCGGGATGATCTCGCCGGCTTTTTTCACCAGGACGTGGTCGCCGACGCGCACGTCTTTGCGTTCCACCTCGTCGAAGTTGTGCAGCGACGCGCGGCTGACGGTCGTGCCGGACAGTTGCACGGGCTCCAGGACGGCCACCGGCGTGAGCTGGCCGCTCTTGCCGACGTTGATCTCGATGTCCTTGACCTGGCTGACCTGCTGTTCCGCCGCGAACTTGTAGGCCATCATCCAGCGCGGGGCTTTCGATGTGGCGCCCAAGCGGCTGCGCTGCTCCGCGCTGTCCACCTTTACTACCAGTCCGTCCACGGGGTAGTCCGGCTCGTGTGCGGGCTGCTGCCGGTAGGCGCACTTCTGGAGCACTTCGTCAATGCCGGCGCACTTCCGGGCGGCGGGGCTTGTCGGGCAGCCGTGATCGCGCAGCCACTTGAGCCGCTCCCAGTGCGAGTCCGGCATGTCCAGCCCCTGGCAAGTGCCCATTTCGTAGGTGAATGCGCGCAGCCGCCGGCGGGCGGTGATCTTCGGGTCGAGCAACTTCAGCGACCCCGCCGTCGCATTGCGCGGATTCGCAAAAAGCGGCTCGCTTTTCGCTGCGCGTTCCTTGTTCACTTCTTCGAATGCCTGGAACGACATGTATATCTCGCCGCGCACTTCGATGAGCGTTCCCGCCAGGGCCGCACGCCGGCGTCCGGGCCCCTTGCTTTCGGTGGCCGCCGGGCCGGTATAGAGCCTCAATGGGACATTGGCCACCGTGCGGACGTTCTGCGTGACGTCGTCGCCGCGCTGGCCGTCCCCGCGCGTAATGGCCTGGTCGAGCGAACCGTTGCGGTAGATCAGGTTGATGGCCACGCCGTCTATCTTGGGCTCCACGACGTAGGCCCAGCGTGCGTGCTCACCCAGGAGCCGTCCGATGCGCCGGTCGAACTCGCGCACCTCCTCCTCGTTGTACGTGTTGTCAATGCTTCGCATCGGAGAGCGGTGCGAGGCGGTGGTGAATTGCTCCAGGGGTTCCCCGCCGACCTTCCGGGTGGGGCTGTCGGGCGTGACGAGTTCGGGATGCTGGGCTTCCAGCTTCTGGAGCTGTTCCATGAGGGCGTCGAACTCGCGGTCGGATGCCTCTGGAACGTTCAGGACGTAGTAGAGGTAGTTATGGTGGCGGATCTTCTGGCGGAGTTGCTCGATCCGTTGCTTGACGCCTTCAGGCATGGCCGGCATGCCTCCACCGGGAAGCAGGATTTCGTCAGTTGCCTTGCAGGCAGAACGTGCGCCCCATTGCCGACCGCCGAAGCGGCCAGACGGCCTCAGCCTTCCTCCCCTGCGGCCTGCTCAAAGAACTCGCGCAGCTCCCCGGTGCACTGCTCGCATAAGGCCCCCTTTGCGAGCCTGTCCTCGGTGAGTCTCTCCCAGTCGTCGGGGGCGACGTGGGCCGGCCGCAGGATACATACGTTCGGGCAGTAGAGCCTGTCACCTTCGGCCAGCAGGTCCTCCCGAGCCTGGCCGGGCACCCCGAACATAAAGCACAACTGTCTCATCACTTCGGTCTTCAGGTAGCTGTAAGGCAGCCCCCATATATGCTCGATGCGGTATGTGCTGATCACTGCGGCCGTCAGCGGAGCCGATCTGCCCACGGAGTAATCGACCCGGCTCAGGCCTCTGGTCCGGTCGGGGTCAAACATATCCTCCGCCATGATGAACAGGTCGTAGTGGTCACCCAGCAGATCTTCCCGGCGCCAGGGCTCGGTGCGTAACGACGCCAGGATACGTCGCGAGTCCACCTGCATCCTTTCCTCGTCCAGCGCCTCGTAGACGTACCAGTCTGCGCTCTGATAGGGGACCAGATCATTGTCCTCATTGCGCCAACTGACATCCCGGTAGAAGCCGTAGTCCTTTATCGGCAGCGGCCTCCGGCACTTGCCGAGGGTAAGGATGTCCTTGATGGCGTCCACGATGGCCACCTTCTCGGGCCAGAAGCCCTTGTTGTTCATCAGATTCAGGGACTTGTGTCTCCTCATCGGTGTTCCACCATGTCGTCCAGGGGCTTGCGCGGTCTGGCATCCGGTTTTTCGGCCGGATACCCCAGCGGCGTGAGGGCCACTGGCTCCAGTTCGGGCGGCAGGTCGAGCAGCTTGCGCAGCTTGTCCTGCTTAAAGGCGCCTATCCAGCACGTGCCCAGCCCTTCGGCGGTGGC
Source organism: Planctomycetota bacterium (assembly GCA_030628375.1). Lineage (GTDB taxonomy): Bacteria > Planctomycetota > Brocadiia > SM23-32 > SM23-32 > DAOVRD01. Next base: position 8,548 of record DAOVRD010000102.1, on the reverse strand, counting down.
GGCGAGGATCAGGTGGTCCATGGCGATCGTCAGGTCCACGTCGGCGTAGTTCTTCCCGTCGCTGCGCTGCCAGGCCTCCGAAGGCCGGGCGCATGCGCAGATGATGACAGGAGCTTGCACAAACCATTGCTGGGAGTAGACTTCCACCATCTTCGCGCGCAGTGCGTCATCCCGGATAACGGTGAAATGCACGGGCTGGCGATTGGCTGCGCTGGGTGCTACGCGGGCCGCGTCCAGGACGCGCAGAAGCCTATCTTCCTCCACCGGATCGCTGCGGTAGGCTCGTATGCTCCGGCGCTGCCGGATAACTTCGTAGAAGTCCACTTCCTCCCTCCTGATGTCGGTCCGCGTACATTATTCACGATGCAGATTGGGTTTGCAAGTCAAGTCCGACAGGGCGACTTATCGCACCGGGCTTTGCAGGTGGAGGGCTACTTCGAGCGGCGGTCCGTTAGCCACTCCTGGATGCGGCTCTGCTGCTGCTCGACCTGTTCGGCCATTTCTTCCTTATGCCGGCGCAGGGCCTGCCGCAGATCGCCGTCGCCTGTGGCGAGGATCTCAACCGCCATCAGGGCCGAGTTGCGAGCGCCCGACTTGCCCAGCCCCATGCACGCCACGGGCACGCCGCCGGGCATCTGAACGGTGGACAGGAGGGAGTCCATTCCGCCCATGCGGTCCGTCGGAATGGGCACGCCTATGACGGGCAGCACGGTGTGCGCGGCGAGCACGCCGGCCAGGTGCGCGGCGCCGCCCGCCCCTGCTATCAGGACTTGCAGGCCGCGCGGCTCGGCGTTCCGGGCGAACTCCGCCACGGCCTCAGGCGATCGGTGAGCACTGAGGACGTGCACCTCGAACCGAACGCCGAATCGCTCGAGCACCTCCACCGCTCCCGCCATAACCGGCAGGTCCGACTCGCTGCCCATGACGACCGCTACTGTCGGCGCTTCGCTCATCAGAACACCTTCCTTGGATCAATGGGGAGGGGGGCCCGGCCTACTCCTCCTTCTTCTGCGCGCGGGCGACGATGTCCTGCTGGATGTGCGCAGGCACCGCCTGGTAGCGGGAGAACTGGAGCGTGAAGCTGCCCTCGCCGCCCGTCATGCTCTTCAGTTCGGTGCTGTAGCGCGTGACCTCGGCCATGGGGATCTCCGCCCGGATCACCTGCATCTGGCCGACCTGGTCCATGCCGAGGATGCGGGCGCGGTGCCCCGTCAAGTTCCCCGTCACGTCGCCCATGAACTCGGAGGGGATGGTGACTTCCATCTCGGCAATGGGCTCCAACAGGACCGGTTTGCCCTGCTGGAACGCTTCCCGGAATGCCCTGGCCGCCGCTATCCGAAAAGCCGCCTCCGAGGAATCCACGCTGTGGTACGTCCCATAGTGGACCGTGGCCTTGACGTCCACTATCGGGTAGCCCCCTAGCGGGCCCTTATCGAGCACCTCGCGCACGCCTTTCTCGACGGCAGGGATGAACTGACGGGGTATCGCGCCCCCGACCACTTTGTCAATGAATTCGAACCCCGCGCCGCCTTCATTGGGCTCCAGGCGCAGGTACACCTCGCCGTACTGTCCCCGTCCGCCGGTCTGTTTCTTGTGGCGGTACTGGCCCTCCGAGGCAGTCGTTATCGCTTCCCGGTAAGGGATGGACGGTTGGTGTGTGCCCACCGATGTCTCGTAGCGACGCTGCAGCTTGCTGAGCATCACCTCCAGGTGCAGGTTGCTCATGCCGGTGATGACCACTTCGCCGCTCTGGGTGTCGCGGTGCATGGTGAAAGTGGGGTCTCCCTCGGCCAGGCTCTGCAGCCCCGCGCTGACCTTCTGGTCGTCGTCACGGCTGTGCGTCTCGACTGCCAGCGACGTCATCGGGCTGGGGAAGCTGGTGGGCGGCAGCGTCAGCTTCGCCCCCGGTCCGCACAAGGTGTCGTCAATCTGCAGTTCTTCGAACTTGGTCACGCACAGCATGTCGCCGGGTATCGCGATGTCCGTCTCTTCCTGCTCCTGGCCTTTGATCAGGTAGATGTGACCGAGTTTCTCGGCCTTGCCGATGCGCGCGAGCTGCACGCTCAGGCCGCCGCTGAGGCTCCCGCTGTAGACCCGGAAGTAGGCGACCTTGCCGACGTGTACGTCCGTGGCGGCCTTGAAGACGCGGGCGCAGAACGGCCCGTCCGGGTCGGCCGTCAGTTCCGCTTCTTCGTCGTTCGCGTCCGTGGCTTTCCTCACCGGGCCCTCCGCCGGGGACGGCGCAGAGTTGGCCAGGAAATCGAGCGTCTCCGCGACGCCAATATCAGCCTTGGCGACGCAGCACAGGACAGGCACCACGCTCCCTGCGGCGACGGCCCGCCTGAGGGTGGTCGTAATCTCCTGCGGGCTGATCTGTTCGCCTTCGAAGTAGCGCTCCATCAGCGCGTCGTCGCATTCGATGACCGACTCAAGAATGCTTTCCCGTGCAGCGTCGAAGTCGCCGATCACTCCCTCCGGCGCCTCCTCGGTATCGAGCAAGTTGACGACGCCCCGGCACTCATGCCCCAACCCCAGGGGCAGAAAGGCGGGCCGGCACTGGCCGCCGAAGGCCTCCTGGATCTCGGCGAGCAGCTTGTCGAACATGATGTTCTCGCCGTCCAGCCGGGTGATCAGCAGTATCCTGGCCAGCCCCAGTTCGCCCGCCGCTTGCCACATGCGCCGCGTGTTGAGCTGGATCCCGTCGCGGGCGCTGATGGCTATCAGGGCGGTCTCGACCACGGGCAGCACGCCCGCCGCCGCGCCGGCGAAGTCGAGGTAGCCGGGCGTATCAATCAGGTTGAAGACCCGCCCCTGCGCCTCGAAATGGAAGATCGTGCTGTTGATTGAGAACCTGCGTTCCTTTTCTTCCGGCTCGTGATCGCTCAGGGAAGAACCGGAGTCCACGTCGCCCGCGCGCTTGGCAAAACCGGCCACGTGGAGCAGATGATCAACGAGGGTGGTCTTGCCCACGCTGCCATGGCCGACCACTGCGACGTTGCAGATAGCAGACGTGGTTCTTTTCGCCATCGGCCTTCTCCACACCGAGAATTCGTCTGTCGGCCCGCTCCTAGCCTGCCCCGAGGGCCGGCGACAGCCGCGAGGCATAAGCGCAGGCCACATCCAACGCTTCGCGCAGCGCAAATCGCTCTTCGTAGAGGGCTTTGCCCACGATCACCGCGTCCGCGCCGCACTCGCCCAGCCGCCGGATGTCATCCAACGAAGCGACGCCGCCGGAGGCGATGACGGGTATACCGACCGCCGCAAGCAGTGCCTCGACGGCTTCGAAGTTGGGGCGGCTCAGCATGCCGTCCCGGCTCACGTCCGTATACAGGAAAGCGGCCGGGCCGTCCTCCGCAAGCCGCCGGGCCAGCTCCACCGGTCCCGTCCCGATGAATTCCTGCCATCCTTCGACCGCCACACGGCCCTCAAGAGCGTCCACGGCAATGACGATACGCTCAGGCAACTCCTTGCACAGCCGGCCTGCCCACTCAGGGTCCTTGACCGCGCGCGTTCCCAGCACTGCACGGGCGGCGCCGCCCTCCAGGACGCGCCGCACCGCCTCGGTGGTGCGCAGTCCGCCGGCCACCTGGACGGGGATGTCAACCTCTGCCAGGATCTCGCGCACCACCCCGACGTTGGGCGAATCGCTCCTCCCCGCGGCACCACCTGCGTCGGCCGCGCCGCCCATCGCTGCGGTCAGCGCGCCGTCCAGGTCAACCACGTGGAGCACCTCTGCGCCCAGTTGCTCCCAGTGCCGCGCGGCCTCGGCCGGGCGCTCGTAGTAGACCGTCTCCCGTTCCGGCTTGCCCTGCAGGAGCCTGACGCATCTGCCCCTGGCTATGTCAACAGCGGGATAGATCAGCATACGGGCCGGTTCCTTACGTTCAGATTGCGCCCCACGAAGTGTACTTTCGCGCGGGGTGGCCAAACAGGGCACCGGCGGTCAAGGGCGTGCCGCCGAAGGTTCGCATGAACGAACGTCGCAGGACAAGCCGCAGAACGGCCGCGCTCTTCCCGCTGTCGAGCACTTGCCCCACAAACGGCCCATTATATGGAGCGCCGTTCGGGCTGTCAAACGGGGGGACACGGACTGACGCCGGCCGATTCCGCTGCGTGGCGCGGTCTGCCGGAGTATAATCGTGCCGCTGCAACCGTGGCCGGGCCGGTGCCATGTACTCGCTGCAGGAGGCGGGCCTGGGACACGCTGGCTGGCGGCTATCGAGCTGTGGACTGACGCCGACGGTAGAAGATGGCAGATCTCAAGCTCGTCATGTTGTTTGTGACTGCTTTTGTCACCGCGCTGTCGGGCGCGCTGATGCCCGGGCCGGTGCTGTTCGCCACGGTGCGCTGGAGCGCCGAACGCGGCCGCTGGGTCGGTCCGCTGGTCGTGGCCGGTCACGCCGTGGTCGAGGCCCCGCTGATGGTGGCCCTCATCTTCGGGCTGGGCAAGCTGCTCAGCAAGGACGTATTCGTGGGCGTCGTCGGCCTGGCCGGAGGGGCCGTCCTGCTGGCGATGGGCGCCCTGATGCTGCGCGGGCTGCCGGGCCTCAGGCTTCCCGCCAGCGCCGACGGTCCAGGCACCGGGGAGGGCCTGTGGAGCCTCAGGGTCGTCGGCGCCGGGGCGCTGACCTCGGTGTCGAACCCCTACTTCACGCTGTGGTGGGCCACGGTCGGGCTGAGTTTCATGACGAACGCCGCGCCTTTCGGGGCCCTGGGCTACTGTGTCTTCTATGCCGGTCACATAATGGCTGATCTGGCGTGGTACGGCGCCGTATCGGAATCCGTGCACCGCGGGCGGCGCCTCTTGTCGGACGGCAGTTACCGCTGGTTGGTGGGCGTCTGCGCCGTGCTGCTGGTGGGCTTTGCCTTCTATTTCAGTTACAAGGGTTACCGCTTCCTCACGGTGCCAGTGGCGTGAGGCCCCGTTTGACCGCCCCGTAAGCGGGACCGGCTCACGTGCTGCGAGGGGAGAGGGTTATCCTGGCGCTGCCCCAGGGCGGCAGGGAGAAGCGCATCATCTGCTCGCCGTCGCTGGCTCGGACCGGCAAGTCCTCGGCTCGCGTGGCCGCTGCCCGCCTCAACTGACCGATCTGATCGGCCGTCGGGTACTGAGGGCTTCCCATCTGTTCCCACGCTGCTCTGGGGTTCGCGTGGTCCTGGTCCACCCGTTCTATCGTGCCGGTCAGCGGGCCGTCCGCGCTGGAGACTGACAGCCGCACCTCTGCGGTCGGGATGTCCGAGCGGGGAGGGGCGCAGTTCCAGAAGAGCACGTGCAGAATGGGGCCGCGCGTGACGGTCAGGGCGCCCACGTTCTCGGTCGTTCCGAGGACCGGCAGCCGCACCTCCCCCAACTCGTGCAAGAAGCGGAAGGCGTGGTAGGCGGGCTTCGGTATCCCGTGAGTGGTCAGCAGGCCGAAGCCGCCGTGGAAAGGCGCCGAGCGCTGGCCGGCCTCCTCGGACACGTCGCTGAACGTCCGGTACGCGTAGCCGTCCACCAGGCCGTCATTGTCGGCAAGCGTCTTCAGTATAAAGGCTGCGGCGTACGGCTCGTCGTGGTAGTGGTCGGCGCAACTGGCGGAACTGCTCCACTCGGTGTAGTAGAGGGGCAGTCCTGCGGCGCGGCTCCTGGTCTCTGCCGCCCATTTGGTCAGTATTCCGGCAGGCGACGCCGCCATGCGATCTTCCATGTCGAGCGTAAGGAAGTCCTCGAGTTGGTTCAGTCCGGCCTGCTCGGGGGCCGCCTCGAAGTCAGTGGGATAGTGGTGTGTGGAGATGAAGTCCAGCGCCGCGTCGTTTTCCCTGCAGAAGGCGATGAGGTCGGTCACCCAGCCGTCGCGGGCGGACGCCGGTCCGCCCACGCGAAAGGCGGCGTCCACGGATTTGACCGCCGCCGCAGTGCGCCGGTACAGTTCGAAGTACTGTTCCTGGGTGCCGGCCCAGCAGAACGGCAGGTTGGGCTCATTCCAGACCTCGAAGAACCACTGCGCCACCTCCTCGCGGCCGTACCGGTCGGCCAGATGCTGCACCAGGCTGCGGATGAGGTCCTCCCACTGCGCGAAGTATAGAGGCGGAGTCACGTTCGCCTTGTAGTGGAAAGCCGTCTGCGAGCCCGACGCCAGCAGCGTTGGCATGAAGCTCAGTTCCACGAAAGGCCGCATGCCGATGCCTTGCAGGAAGTCGAAGACCAGGTCCACGTTGCGGAAGTGGTACTGGGGCCGTTCAGGGCGGCCCAGGACCACGCTCATGTCGTCACTCGACAGCCCGTGGAAGCGCACGTAGCGAAAGCCCAACTCCTCGTGGCATTTCCAGAGCTGAGCCTGCCAGTCGGCGCGGAGCGCCAGCGCGGCGTGGCCGCTGCCGACGCACACCTCCTGGTAATGCGTGAAGGGAGAGGCCGTGCGCGCCAGATCTACCTTGCACTCAACGGTTTGGGGGGCCATTGCCTGTCCTCCCGGCCTGTCCGGGCGGCGCCACCGGCAACGCGGATCGCGGGCCTTATCCCCCTCCCCCTTGTGATTCTCGGACTGCTATGTGTTGTCGCGGACCTTCGGCAAATGCCTCAAAGACCCGCGCAATTCCCATAACTGAAGACGGCCGTATGTCTGTAGCACAGGCGCCCTCGCCTGTGGTTTTCTCGGGCAATCTCGGACCGGGTTTCGACTCCTGTGGACGTCGTAGAACGGGCAAAAAGCGTGCCGAATATGACGGCTTTGGGGGGGCAATGCCCAGAAAGAGGCGCCCCCTGCCGTGCTCGTCTTGGTGGGGGCGCTGCGTCGCTTGCTCGCACCCGCATCAGTACCCGCGGGCGAAGACGGCCTTCCCCGTGGCCGCTCTGCCGCAGATGGCGCACGTCCCCTGGCCCTCGGGCTGGGCCTGTGGGATGCAGCGGACCGTCGCCGTGGTGTCGGCCTTTACTCTGGCCTCGCAGTCCGCCGAGTCGCACCACCAGGCCAGGGCAAAGCCCCTGGCGACGGCGGCGCGAAGCTCGTCATAGCTCTCAGGCTGGGTGGTATGCTCTTCTCGAAACGCCACAGCCCGTTCGAACAGGGCGCCCTGGATCGCCCCGAGCATCTTGCCGACGCCGTCTCGCAGCCCGCCCAGGGGGACATCCGTTTTCCCCTCGCGGCCCGGCCTGTCCCGCCGGGCCAGCACCACCTGCTGGTTCCGCACGTCGCGGGGCCCTATTTCGACGCGCAGGGGCACGCCCTTCAGTTCCCAGTGGTTGAACTTGAAGCCGGGCGTCAACTGGTCGCGGTCATCAAGCTTCACGCGGAATTCGCCCAGGACATCGCGCGCGTTGGACGCTGCCGCCATGACCAGGGCCTTCTCGTCGTCGTTACGCCAGATGGGAACGATGACGACCTGGCAGGGCGCCAGGCGCGGCGGCATGATCAATCCGTTGTCGTCGCCGTGGACCATGACGATGGCGCCGATAAAACGGGTGCTCATCCCCCAACTGGTCGTCCAGCAGTGCTGCACTCCGCCTTCTGCATCCTGATAGGTGATGTCGAAGGCGCGGGCGAAGTTCTGACCCAGGTCGTGGGACGTGGCGGACTGGAGGGCGCGCCCGTCTCCCATCATGGCCTCGATGGTGTAGCTGATGATGGCGCCGGGGAACTTCTCGCCCTCGCTCTTGCGTCCTTTGATGACGGGGACGGCCGCCTCGTTCTCGGCGAAGTCCGCGTACACCTCGAGCATCCGGCGGGCTTCCTCTTCGGCTTCTTCCCGGGTGGCGTGCGCGGTGTGCCCCTCCTGCCAGAGGAACTCCGTTGTGCGCAGGAACAGCCTCGGGCGCAATTCCCACCGCACCACGTTCGCCCACTGGTTGATGAGCACCGGCAGGTCCCGGTAGCTCTGGATCCACTTGGCATACATGTGGCCGATGACGGTCTCGGAGGTGGGGCGGACGATCAGGGGCTCTTCCAGTTCCTTGCCCCCGCCGATGGTGACGACCGCCAGCTCGGGGGAGAAGCCTTCGACGTGTTCGGCCTCCTTTGCCAGGAAACTCTGGGGGATGAACAGCGGGAAGTAGGCGTTCTCGTGGCCCGTGTCACGGAAACGCTGGTCGAGGGCCGACCGCACGTTCTCCCACAGGGCGTAGCCGTAAGGCCGGATCACCATGCAGCCGCGCACGGGCGCATGGTCGGCCAGCTCCGCCTGCTGAACCACCTCGTTATACCAGGCGGAGAAATCCTCGCTGCGTGGTGTCAGGCCCTTGGCCATTTGCGTTCCCTTTGGCTGAGAACTCTTGTGATCTCTCCGCCGGAGGAAGGGGCGATCCTTGCGCCGGCAAAGTCCCTCGGCCCCCCGCCGCACTGCCGTTCACTCGATGCCCAGCCGGGCCTTGACCTGGTTGAGGAATTCGATGGCGGCCTTGATGTCTACGAGCTGTTGATCTCCGCTGATCTCGCGTTCGATCGTCAGCGGGCCGGCATAGCCCAACTCGTCGAGCGTGGCCACGAACTGCTCGATGTTGACGTCGCCCTGGCCGAGCGGGACTTCCTCACCCCATTCCTTGCCGGGTCTGTCGCTCCAGACGGCGTCCTTG
>DAOVRD010000408.1 GCA_030628375.1 Planctomycetota bacterium | reverse complement strand
TCGATTTCGAGCAGTGCATCCTCTAGAAATCCCAGCATTGCTCTCCGCCTCCGTCACTCCTGAGTGTCACGGCATCTCAACTTCGATCCCCATCCAGGGGCAGCTCGGCGGCATAGTTGTGGACGCCACGCCTTCGCGGGGCCAGGCTCGCATGGCCAGGACGCACGGGACTCATTCCCGGCGCCACCTGGCTACGATCTCCTCATCCGCGCCGATCTCTTCGAGGAAGGCCAGCATCTTCCTGCGCAAGCCGCCCATCACGCGCGGATGCCGGGCCGCCACGTTCTTCTGCTGGCGGACATCCCCTTTCAGGTCGAAAAGCATGTCCTTCATGCGCTGGCCGGTCGCCTGCGTCTTGGCCAGGCCGTCCACGGCCCTGTCCTCAACGGATTCTGCTTCCTTTGTCGCAGACCACAAGACGCCGGCCCATCTGCCGGCAACGACGGTAGCGGGCACGGACGCGCCCCCCATGTAAGGGCTGCTCACCGCGAAGGACCTGTGCTGGTCCGCCTTGCCTTTGAGCACGTCCGCAAACGACCTGCCGTGAACGGTTTCAGGCTGCTTGATCCCCGCCAGGCCGAGACTTGTGCGCATGCAGTCCATCGGCTGACCCACGGCTTTCTTGACGTCCGGCTCGCAGCCCGGGACGTGCACCAACAGCGGGATGTGGTTGATTTCCTCATAGAGGGGGATGTAAGAGAGGCCGTCCGGGCCGATCAGGCTCTTGCCCATGATGCCGTGTTCGCCATGCAAGAAGCCGTGATCGGTGGTGACCATCACCATGGTGTTCTCGAACAGGCCGAGGTCCGCAATCTTCTCCAGGGCCCGGCCCACCCAGCGGTCCACCAGCGTGACCTCGGCGGCGTAGAGCGCACGGGCGTGCCGCAGCTCCCGCCTGGTGAGGAAATCAGTCCGCGCATAGAGCGGGTAATCCACCACTTCCCCATCGTAGCCCGGGTCGTACATCTCCACATACCACCGGGGCGCATCCCAGGGCTCGTGCGGGTCGAACGTGTCCACGTAGAGGAAGAAATTCTCGCGCCTGTAGTTGTCTTCCAGCCACCGGCAGGTTTCGGCCATGGTGCGCGCGACGAAGGTGTCCGACTCGTGCCGCCACCAGGCGACGTTGCGTCTGTGACGTCTTCGCATGCCTTCCGCGTTGCGGATCTTCGCCGGGTCGCACTGTTCGGCGGGCGCCTCGGGCCAGGTCTTCCAGCGATCCGACTCCTGGCCGCGTATCCACTCGAAGCCGTCGAAGCCCCGGTCGTAATGGTAGCCGTTCTCGAGGATATGCGGGCAGTCGCAGATCATCATGCTCAGGTAGTCCTTCTGCCTCAACACCTCTGGCAGGACCACCTCGTCATGGGACAGCGGAGCCCACGGAGTGTAGCTGGCGGTGAAGCGTCCGGTGAGGACGTCCCGGCGATGCGGCACCGTCGGGAAGCTGGCGGAGTACGCATTCTCGAACAGCAGGGACGTGGCTGCGAAGCGATCGATGTTCGGCGTGCTGATCCACCGGTTGCCATAGCACCCAAGGTGATCGCGACGGAGCGTGTCAGAAATAATGATGATGAAGTTCACAGAGCCGATTCCTCCCTGGCTTGAGCAAGGCGGGACGCTGCATCCGGCCGCGCGGCTGCGGCTACTCTACATCGCGCCGATCGGTTCTTCAACTCACCCCCCCCTGCCGCCGGACGGGCAACTGCGTCCGCCGCTCCCACCTTGACTTTCGCGAGGGCGTGGAATATATTCGGAAAACACCTTCAAGATGGGCCCATAGCTCAACGGCAGAGCAACGGACTCATAATCCGTTGGTTGCAGGTCCGAATCCTGCTGGGCCCACCAGAACCGCGGTAGGCGCAAGGCTTTGCTGGACAAGGCCTTGCGCTTTCCTATTGACAAAGCGGAGACCGACGATTAGTATAGAATGATAGCAAGACTCTGATAGCAAAAGGAGGTCAAGCCGATATGCCGATCGATCTGTGGTGGTATCAATCGCGGGGGTGCTGGTGCGCGGATGTCCCTGACGGAGAGGGCCGGAAAAGGCTCTACTTGGGCTCTAACGAGGCAAAGGCCAAGGCGGGACTTCACCGCTACCTGGCCTCGTACTACGACGGCCTGGGTGAAAATGCTGCTGATAGCAAACCCACCGTCAGGAGGCCGGGGAACACGATTTCCCTGATCGAGCTCGCCGTCAGATTCATAAGGTGGAACAAGAGCAACCGCGCCCCGGGCACCTGGCAGAACTACCGCGACGGGCTCAAACACGTCACCCGGCGCTACAAGGACAAGCTTGCCATCGAACTGACTCCCTCGGATGTGGAGCAGGTCAAGTCGTCCATGATTGACAAGGGGTATGCAGCCCGGACCATCAATATCATGGTCACATCCATCAAGCGGCTCTACAACTGGGCGCTGAAACAACGGCTGCTGCCCGACAACGCTCTGGCCGGCGTAGAGCATGTGAGCGCGTACGTGAACGCTCCGGATCACCCGCAGCCAAAACACCTTCCGCTGGAACGTGCGATCCAATGCATCGAGCTCTGCCGCGAGTCTCCTCCCCTGGGGGATCTGTGCGAGATGCTCCTGCTGACGGGG
>DAOVRD010000200.1 GCA_030628375.1 Planctomycetota bacterium | reverse complement strand
GCTGGGCCAGAACGTCAACAGCTACGGCAAAGGATTGGGGGGCGTCACGCTGGCCGACCTGCTGGCCCGCGTCAACGACGTGGACGGGTTGGAGCGCATCCGGTTCTTGACCAGCCATCCTAAGGACATGTCGGATGCCATCCTCGATGCGGTCGGCGGACTGGACAAGGTCTGCGAATACCTGCACGTGCCTGCCCAGAGCGGGTCGGACGCCGTGCTGCGGCGGATGAAGCGCGGATACGCCGCCGCCGAGTATCGGGACATGGTGGACCGGGCGCGCGAGAGGATACCGGGGGTGGAACTCGCCAGTGATTTCATGGTCGGCTTCCCCGGCGAGACGGACGCGGACTTCCAGGACACTCTCGACCTGCTCAGGGAAGTCAGGTTCCAGCAGAGCTTTGTGTTCAAGTACTCCGTCCGGCCGGGCACGAAGGCGGCCGAGTTCCCCGACGACGTGCCGAAGGACGTGAAGATGGAGCGCAACCGCCTCCTGCTGAAAGCCCAGGAGGAGGTGGACTCCGGCCGTCGGGCAGCCATGGTGGGGTGGGAGGTGGAGGTGCTCGCGGACGGCCCGAGCAAGGCCGACGCGGCGAAGCTGAGCGGCCGCACCCGCCAGAACGACATCGTTGTCTTCCGTGGGACCGACGAACTCGCAGGCCGTCTGTGCCGGGTGCGCATTGTTGATTCGACCCCGCTCACGCTGTTCGGCGAACTGGTAGACTGTTAGGCCCTGCACCGGCACCTGTGGAGATTCAAATGCTTGGCGTGTCGCGTAAACGGATGATCTGGCTGTGCGGGGGCCTGCGCACGATGCTCGACGCCGGTCTGCCCGTCAGCCGGGCGCTGAACGTGTTGAGCGGTCAGGCGCCGTCCAGTTGGGTGGGGCGGGCGATTCAGCGCATCCGCGTGCGCCTGGAAGGGGGCGCTACGCTGGCCGAAGCCTTCGAGGCGGAGAAGCGTTTCCCGCCCCTGTTCATTCAGCTCATCGCGGTCGGAGAGGAGGGCGGCACGCTCGAGCGGACGCTGGGGGAGCTGGTCCGCTTCTACGAGTTCCAGGAGCGCATCCGGCGGAACCTGGTGAAGAACCTCATCCTGCCGCTCACGCAGTACGTCATCGCCGTGGCCGTCGTGTCGTTCGCGACGTACATCATTGGCATGATCCAGGACGTGCCGACGAACTGGCGCCTGTGGCTGGTCGTGGGCTATGGGGGGCCGCTGGCCCTGATCGCGTTCTACTTCCTGGTTCTCAAGCCGTTCGGGGGCACGCGCCTTTTCCACGAGGTGGTGCTTCGGGTGCCGGTTCTGGGGCGGATGGTGAGGGCGCTGGCGCTGGCTCGCTTCAGCCTCGTCATGCACCTGCTGTCGGAGGCCGCGGTGCCGGTCAGCAGGGCGGTGGAGCGCTCCTTCGAGGCGACCAACAACGGCGCCTTTGCGGCCCGAGCCGACAGGGCCGTCTCTGTCATCAAGCAGGGGGGCACTGTGAGCGAGGCGCTCGACGCGACCCGGCTGTTCCCGTTCGACTACATGGCGACCGTGGAAATCGGCGAGGAGTCCGGGAAGCTGTCAGAGCGTTTCGACTGGCTGGCCTCACACTACGCAGAGCGCGCCGAGTCTGCGTTGGGGGCACTTGCCGTCGTGGTCGCTCGTCTGGTGTGGGTGTGTGTGGCCGCCATCATCATCTACTTCATCTCCAAGTTCTTCGGGATGTACCTGGGCGGGCTGCAGCAGGTCCCGATGTGAGGGCGACGGGGTCAGGGGCGGATAACGGGCGCGCAGTGACGGATTGGAGGGCTGTCTCACCGGACGGAGGCGGCGCGGGGCCTTCTTCAACTTTTCACGAATCGCATGCGGTAGCCGGCATCCTTGCAGGCGCTGTACCTGTCGCGGCCCGCCTGCCGCTGTCCCTCGTCGTAGACCACGGCGAAGTCGTAGATTCGGTGGAAACGGTCGAACCAGGAAGGGAGGCCGTCCGCCGAGGCCAGAATCAGCACGTCCATCCGGACCTCGCCGGGGTCGCTGCTGAAGATCACCACCGGCTCGATCAGGGGCTCCTCGACCTCTTCCAGCCGAACGTGCGGGATAAAGGCGTTCTGCCGGAAGGTCCAGAGCACCGCATCCAGCTCTTCCGCCTCCGCCTGGTCGGGGGCATAGATGGCGACAGTTTCTCCCTGCTGGTAGTGGCGCTCCGTCCAGGTGCAGACGAGCCGCGGTTTCTCCTCGGGCGAGAGCAGTTCCGCGAACGTAGCAACCTTTTCCGGCTGTTCGCTCATAAGCCCCACGTCTGATTCACAGGCGGCGGCCCGCGCCGGCGTGGCCTCACCGGCCGCTGTAGATCAGCGTCATTGCCTCCGCACGGGTGGCGGGATTCTCTCTGAATATGCCCCTTACCACGCTTGTCTTGGTGACGGAGCCGGGCTTCTTTATGCCGCGCATCGTCATGCAGAGGTGCTCGGCTTCGATAACGACCATGACACCTTTTGGCTTAAGCGTGGCGGTGAGGCTATCCGCAATGGCCGCCGTCATGCGTTCCTGAGATTGCAGGCGCCGCGCGTAGGCTTCCACCACGCGCGCCAGTTTGCTGATGCCCGTAATGCGCCCTCGCTCCGGGATGTAGGCCACGTGCGCGCGGCCGTGGAACGGCAGCAGATGGTGCTCGCACATCGAGTAGAAGGGGATGTCCTTGACCAGCACCAACTCGTCGTAGCCTTCTTCGATGAAGATCTTGACCAATTCCTCGGGACGCTCCTCCATCCCGGAGAATATCTCGCAGAAGGCGCTGGCCACCCTGTCCGGCGTTTCGGCCACCGATCCTTTCTCAAGGTCCTGCCCGAGGCCTTCGAGGATCATGCGCACGCCGTTGCTTATTTTCTCCTGGTCTATAGCCAAAGTTGTTCCTCCTGTTCGAGGCGGACATGGACGTTGGGCGGCTCGCACGGATGCTGCGCGGTCACGGCGAAGCGGCGGCCTTCTCGATCAGTTCCTTCATCTGTCGGACGGCTTCGCGCATCCCGACAAAGATGGCGCGGGAGACGATGGTATGGCCGATGTGCAGTTCGTGTGGCATGAGGAGCCGAACGAGGTCGCTCACGTTCCTGTAGGTCAGCCCATGGCCGGCGTTGACCGTCAGGCCCAGTTTGCGGCCGCGTTCCGCCCCCTCGTGGAGTTCGCCCAGGCACTTGTTTCTTTCCTCGGGGGTGTCGGCGTTGGCGTAGGTGCCGGTGTGAAGCTCCACGAAGGTGGCGCCCAGTTCGGCGGCGCTTTCGATCTGTTCCTCTTGAGGGTCTATGAACAGGCTGACGGGTATCTGCTTGCCCCGGAGCCGCTCGATGGCCTTCTTGACCCTTTCGCTCTGGCCGACGACGTCCAGGCCGCCCTCCGTCGTGACCTCCTGCCGGCTCTCCGGGACCAGGGTCACCATGTCCGGTTCGGTGGCGAGGGCGATCTGGACGATCTCCTCGGCCAGGGACATCTCCAGGTTGAGGTCCACGGCGGCCGTTTCGCGCAGCAGGCGCAGGTCGCGGTCGCTGATGTGCCGGCGGTCCATCCGCAGGTGGATCGTGATGATGTCCGCCCCGCCCAGTTCCGCCTCCGCAGCGGCCCAGACGGGATCCGGTTCATAGGTCCGCCGGGCCTGACGAATCGTGGCAACGTGGTCAACGTTCACGCCGAGCAATGGCATAATCGCACCCCTTGAAAAAGCCGCATCGCGGACCCCATATTCTACTCACTCGGCGGGATTGTTCAACCGTAGCGTCACGCGGTCGGGCTCGGCGCGCGCGGTGCTGTAGGTCACGTCCGGAGGAAGCTGCACGCGGACCGGTTCCGGGTAGAGCACGCTGCCTCCCACCGGAATCTGCACGGAGGCCAGCGAGGTGAGGTCCACGTAAGCCTTGACGGATTCCGGTTTCAGCTTCCTCAGGTTTGCTCGAGAGGCCGTGACCGTCACCGACACTCTGGCTTCGCCCTCGAACTGGGCCTCGTACGGGAAGCCGGGCGGACACATCGGCACGACCAGCAGGTCCGGGAACGTGCGCTGTTGCTCTTGTTCGCCCGTCACGTAGACCCGTGCCACCACCCTGGCCGGTTTCAGTTGCAGTGTGGCGGTTGCGCGCGTGCCGTCGTCCAGCACGACCTCCACCTGGTTCTGCAGGGTCAGCGGGTGGTGGCTGTCGGTGCGCACGTCCCACAGCGGAAGCTCCTCGGTGGCGATGGCGCTCAGGACATCGAGCGCCACGGCCGGACCCGTCACTTCCACCTCGGACGGGGAAACGGAAACCGGCTGGAGCATTTGGAACCCGGGCGGGGGCTCCCCCGAAGGCTTGACCTCGACCGGCATCAGGCGCTTTTCGCTCGGGCTCGCGAAGACCCTGACTGCGGTCGGCAAGATGCTGCGGAACTTCAGTTGGATGAACTCGCGCTCCGGCAGGTTCGGCAGGAGCCAGTCGGGCTCGACGCGCAGCACGGCCCAGCCGTCCTTCAGATCGTGCTCGGTCAGGTTGCGGGTGAGTCTGAGGTAGTTCTGGGCCAGTCGCAGTCGCGACACCAGCGAGCGAGGGCCGACGATCTGCAAGCGTGCCGACTGCTCGTCCTGAAACAACAGCACATAGCCGGGCGGGGGATTGACCTCCACGGACGCCGTCACGGGGGCCTCTTCGGCCAGTCGGCTATCGGCGTAGAACCAGATGCCCACCGAAATGATCAGGGCCATCAGTTTCAGCCGGAAATTGCCGAAGATGGCACTGAGTGCTCTCTTAAGCATCTGTATCCTCGATCAGGCCCGCTCTTCGGCCTCGACGGCCAGCTCTTCCAGTGCCCGGTGCAGCGACTTCTCGTCCAGGTCGCGCTGCAGTGCGCCGCCGATGGCCAGTGAAACGCGCCCCGTTTGCTCGCTGATGATGATGGTGGCGGCGTCCGATTCCTCAGTGACGCCGATGCCGGCGCGGTGCCGCGTGCCGAGTTCGCTGGAGAACTGCGGATTGTCGGTCAGGGGAAACAGGCAGCCGGCAGCCACAATCCTCTGCTGGCGGATGACGATGGCGCCGTCGTGCAACGGAGTGCCCGGCCAGAAGATGCTCTTGATCAGTTCGGCGGAGACCTCCGCGTCGAGCCTCACGCCGGCCTCCGTGTAGCCCCTCAGCCCTACTTCGCGTTCTATGGCTATCATCCCTCCCACCTTGTTGTGCGCCAGGCTGAAGGTGGCTTTCACCAGCTCGTCGGTCAGGCGGCTGTGCGGGCGGAAGAACATGCGGTAGAGGGGATTCTGCCCGAGCCTGATCAGTGCGCGCCGAACCTCCGGCTGGAACAGTATGAACAGAGGAATGAGAATGACGGGCACGAAGGAGGTGAGCACCCAGCGGATGTTCTCCAGTTCGAACCGGCGCGTCACGAAGATCGAGATTATGGCCAGCATCGCGGCGAAAAACGCCAGGCCCTTCAGTATGCCGGCACCGCGCGTTCCCTGCATGATGCGCAGGAACCCGTAGACGAAGACGAAGATGATAAACACCTCCAGCGCGGCCCGAACCAGCATCGGGTAACGCACGCTGAACCAGTGGCCGATACTGAACAGGAGTTCAAACATCTTCGTAGCCTATTCCCCGCCGGATGGCTTCACATACTTTCACGGCCTCCAGTGCGGGGCGGACGTCGTGGACGCGCACGATGTGACAGCCGGACAGAACCGCCGAGGCGACTGTGGCCACCGTGCCGGAAAGGCGCTGCTCCTCCGGCAGGCCCAGCACCGCGCCGAGCACGGACTTGCGTGAGGTGCCCACCATCAGCGGCTTCCCCAGGCCGTGCAATTCGTGCAGCCGGCGCAGCAGCTCCAGGTTGTGCTGGGCCGTCTTGCCGAAACCGAATCCCGGGTCCACCACCAGTCGGTCGGCCCGTATTCCGCTCGCGAGGGCGGACTCGACCCGTTCCTGCAGCCATTCCGTGATATCGCCCACCACCTCCTTGTAAACGGGGTTCGTCTGCATGATTCTTGGCGTGCCCTGCATGTGCATCAGCACAACCGGCACTGCCTTCTGCGCTGCGAGGGGCGCCATCTCCGGATCCGTGCGCAGGGCGCTGACGTCGTTGATGATCTCGGCGCCGGCCTCCAGAGCCGCTTCCGCCACCTCGGCCTTCTGCGTGTCTATGCTTATGGGCGCGCCGACCTCCGGGGCAAGTTCCTTGATGACGGGGATCACGCGGTCCTTCTCTTCCCTGGCCGAGACGGAATTGCTGCCCGGCCGGGTGCTCTCGCCCCCCACGTCAATGATGTCGGCGCCCTGGGCGCACATCTCGCGGGCGTGCGCAAGGGCGCTGGCCGGCCGGAAGAATCTGCCGCCGTCACTGAAGGAGTCGGGGGTCACATTCAAAACGCCCATCACGAGCGTCCGCAGCCCCATGTCCAGCACGCGGCCGGAAGGAAGTTCGAACCGAAACGAAGGGCGTTCGGGCCACGTATCCCATCCTTCGACGCCCGCCCCCTTATGCATCGGCCTCCTCCTGCCGGTTTTCCCCCCGCCGTGCCGCTCAGGCTCCCTACGAAGGGAATGTAATTGACTTCCCTGCCAATTGCAAGCAACTTGCCTGCGGCCGGTATCTTGCCCGTCTGGTCCCTTTATGGCATATTCTACGGTGTGCCCAGCGCAGGGGGACTGCATGACGAAGGTAGACCACTTCGATTACGAGCTGCCGGAAGAGCTTGTCGCGGCCACGCCGGTTGAGAAGCGGGATGAGGCCCGCTTGCTGGTGCTGAACCGGGGCACGGGCAAGGTCGGCCACCTCCGTTTCTTTCACTTGCCGGAGCTGCTCCGCGAGGGCGATCTGCTCGTGCTGAACGACGCGCGCGTGATGCCGGCCCGGCTGCGCGCCAGGAGGCAAACGGGCGGAGCTGTCGAGGTCCTGCTCGTCAGGCCCGAGCCCACCGGGGGTCGAGGCAGCGCAACGTGGGTCGCCATGGTCCGCAGCGGCGGGCGGCTTCGCCAGGGAGAGGCCCTCCGCATGGAGGGTTCCCAGAGCGAGGTGGTTCTGGTGGCGCAGCAGGGCGACGGCTACTGGACCGTTTCGCTGGGCGGCCGGGACAGTGCGGCGCAGGCCATCGCGGATGCGGGAACGATGCCGTTGCCCCCGTACGTCCTGCGGGCGCGGCGGCGCCGCGGTCTGCCCTCCGAGATGCCCGAGCTGGACCGCGAAAGGTACCAGACCGTCTTCGCGCGGGAGCCCGGGGCCGTGGCAGCGCCGACGGCGGGGCTGCACTTCACCCCCGAACTGCTGGACCGCATCAAGGGACGGGGCGTGGAGGTCTGCACGCTCTCGCTGTTGGTCGCGCCGGGCACGTTCAGGCCGGTACGGACCGAGGACGTGGAAGATCACCGCCTGGAGGCGGAGTTCTACCGCCTGTCGGCGGATACTGCGGCGGCCGTGGAGGCGGCGCTTCGGGAGGGACGCCGGGTCGTCGCCACCGGCACCACCACGTGCCGCGTCCTGGAGCACGTCGCGCGGAACGGGCGGTGGCGCCGGCAGAGCGGCTGGACGGACCTGTTCATGTACCCGCCGTTTGAGTTTCGGGTCGTCGGGGCCCTGATCACCAACTTCCATCTGCCCAGGAGCACGCTGTTGATGCTCGTGTCTGCCTTTGCGGGGCGCGAGAACGTGTTGCGTGCCTACCGGGTGGCCGTGGAGGAGGCCTACCGTTTCTACAGCTACGGCGACGCGATGTTCAT
>DAOVRD010000235.1 GCA_030628375.1 Planctomycetota bacterium | reverse complement strand
GCCCCGACGGAACCACACGCGACAGGAAAAGGCTGTCCGCGCCCTCCGGGGGCGCGGCGCGGACCCCTCCGTCGCACGCTCAGGCAAGCTACTCCGGGATCTCAAAACGGTGGCTTTGCTCGTTCCACCGCAGCTCATGCTTGTGCGTCTCGTACCAGGCTCGCCACTGACCGGCCGCCCTTTCCCGCCGGACCAGCTCGGCAGATGGGTCAAAAGCGAAGTACTGACCGAAGCCCTTGCGGAGAAGCTCGACGGCTACCTTCCGGACAGCGTCATCTCTGTCCTCCAGGCCGGTGATCAGAAGCTCGCCCACGCGGGGCGTCCGGGGTTCGATCACGGTGGTGCACCGCAGAGCGCACTCCCTCACCAGGCAACTCCAGTCGTTCAGCAGTACCTGCCTCATGGCGTCCAGGGCGTCGGCCCCCTGCAGAATGGCCAGCGTGTGCAGGGCGTCGTATCTGACCTCCGGCTGGTCCGCCGACTTGATGGTCACTGCCTCGCCATCTGCATGCTTCTGGAGTCCCTCGGGATTGTCAGTGCGCCCCACAATAACGACGGCCGACGCCAGCGGCCCTTCCTGGCCCGACGGCACGGCGGTCTCCCGGTAGAAGATGCACAGCAAATCGTCCGCCGGGCAACAGCCCATGTCACCCTTGTTGACGCGGCGCTGCAAGTTCTCCTCTTGCACGTCCACGGGGATATCAAAGCAGATGCCTTCGGCCCGTTGCACAACGGTGGATTGAATGGGCAGGGCGCGCAATATGGCCCGCACCGTCGTCGGGGCGCGATCCCCCGTGAGCCGGGCGGGGAACTCCTCTTCGCCGACCTGTATCACTATCTCCATCTCGCCCGCGACGGGTTGCAGGAGCGCACGAACCCGGTCCGCGGCAGGCCTGTACTTCTTGAACTGGATGAGCTTGAGCGCCCACCCGCGCACAAAGGCGCTCTTGTCATCGAGCTTGTTGAGAACCGCCTCGCGAACGTCTGCACGCTCGAACCAACGGCCCAGGTGCCAGATCGCTACAGCCCGCACAATGGGGCGGGGGTCGTCCAGTCGCTTCTTTATGGCAGGCGCGGCACGGTCGTCGCCGATGCTGCTCAGCGCGGCTATGGACCAGTAGCGCACGCGCGGCAGAGGATGTTCCAGGGCCCCGATCAGTTCGTCCACCGCCGGCCTGCCGATACGCGCCAGCTTGCGCGAGGCGTCCAGCCCGTTGAAGTCGTCCCTCCTCATGCGCTCAATGAGCTGCTGGACCGTCTCCGGCGGGCCCGTTTCCCCCAGGGACGCATCGGGTGGGGCGCTCGCGAGCGCCGGGAGCTGCGCGCACAGCAGGGCCAGGACGATTACGGCTACGGATCGAAGACTTGCCATCTCGGCTCACTCGCTCAGACTTATGATCACCGTCTCGCCCGCCGAGTGGCTCTTGAGACCGTCGGGGTTGTCAATGCGTCCGACGACGTTGACCGGGGACGCCGGCACGATCTCGTCTTCCGAGGGACTCATCGGCGTCTTGCCGTAGAAGATGCAGAAACAATTGCCCGCCGGCCAGTAGCCCAGGTCTCCCTTGCTGACGCGGCTTTGCGCGTTCTCTTCACCCAGGTCCACGGGTATTTCGAAGTATATCTCGTCACCCCACTGCTGGGCCTCCGACTCGATGGGCAGTGCGTTCAGTATCTCCCGCACCGTGTTGGGGGCATGATCGTCCGCAAGCTGAGCCGTGAACTTCTCCTGGCCGACCTGAATCACGATATCTGACATACTCCCCTCCGCACATTCCAGACGCACCCGGCGTGCAAGGCCCCTTATACCCGATACGTGCGCAGGGTTCAAAGCAGGGGAATGCGCTCGGTCGTGCACCACGATAAGAAAAGACCCCCGGCGCAAGACCAGGGGTCTCTGGGAATCTGCACAGAACAGTCAAGTCAGCCGATCAGCCCGCGGGCCATCTCCACGGCAGACGCGGCATCGGGCGCGTAGCCGTCCGCGCCGATCTCGTCCGCGTACTCCTGGGTTATGGGGGCGCCTCCGATCATCACTTTCACGTCCAGGCCTGCCTCCTTGACGGCTTCGACTACGTTCGGCATCTGCGTCATCGTAGTAGTCAGCAAGGCGGACAAGCCGATCAGTTGGGCGCCATTGTCTTGGGCGAGTTGGACGAAGCGTTCGGGGGGCACGTCAATGCCGGCGTCCACGACGCGGAAGCCGCCTCCCTTGAGCATCATTCCTACCAGGTTCTTTCCGATATCGTGCAAGTCACCCTTGACGGTGCCCAGCACGACGACCCCGGCGGGCTTCACTCCGCTCTTGGCCAGGGCAGGCTCCAGGAGTTCCATGCTGGCATTCATGGCCCGTGCGGCAATAAGGACCTCGGGCACGTAGAACTCGTTGTTCTTGAACTTCTGACCTACCACATCCATGCCTGCAACGAGGCCCTCATCAAGGATCTTCTCGGCGTCAACCCCCTCGTCCAGTGCTTGCTTGACAAGGTTGACGACCGTGTCGCGATCCCCTCTGATGAGGGCTTCCGCCGTCGCTGCCAAATCCGCCATAAGTGCCTCCGTGGTCAAAGCGCCGCCCGCCGCACCGGGGGGCAGATTCCTTGCCTTCCAGCATCGAGGCCGCAGTTTAGCAACTACGCACCAGAAGTGTCAATCGAATGCGCCATCTTTCGGGCCGGGCGGCGCCGCGTCCGCCGGTCCTTCGGCCTCCGCAGGGGCCTCGGTGTCGGCCGGCACCGTCATCGGCTCGGGCTCCGACATCCCGAACGGCCCCAGCCGTTTCAACTCGGGCGGAGCGCCAAGCAGGTTCCCCTGGGCAAGATCCACAAGCCGGCCCTCTACTATGTCGCGCATATCGTCGGGGATATCGGTGTCGAGCGCCTTGGCGTAGGCCTCCTGCGCACCATCGGCATCACCGGCCAGTTCCTTGCAGCGGCCCGCATCCGCCAGGCGACGCCCGGGCCCCGCGGCGGCAAGCGACTCGTAAGTCGCGGCGGCCTCCGCGTACTCCCCCATTTCCTCCAGCGCACCGGCCAGCCCCTCTCTTGCCCACCGTGCGGCCTCCTCCTCCGGGTACTGCGCCATGACCTGCCTGTAGGCGCTGGCTGCCTCAGCCCATTCTCCCCCGGACGCCAGCAGGCTGCCCAACTCGACCAACAGCCAAGGCGTGGCGCTCGTCTTCGGCTCCTTCTCGATGATCTCACGGCACCGCTCGATGGCGCTCCGCCTCAGATCGGCAGCCTGGCCCGGCTGATACATGTAGACGAACAGCGTCTCGGCAAGTTCTCCAACAGCTTCCCATTGGGACAGGGATCGTGCTTGCTGGCGCAGGACGCGAGTGCGATAGACCACGACCACAACGAGCACCACACCAACAACAACGGCGATGTGGAGCCCGTTCTTCCGCAGGAAGGCTCTTACATTCTCCAGGATGTAAGCGAGCACATCCTGTTCTGGCGGCGTGTACGGAACCTGTTCAGTGCGCACCGGCACTCCCTGGGTCAAGTGTAGGAAAGCAGGTTGAATCCGCGATTATATTGAAATACCCGAACCGGTGCAAATCGCGCCTTCACGGCCTGGGAGGACGCGCGAATCTGCCCTCCACGGATCGCAGAAGCCGCCGGGCCTCGGCCTCAGTCGAGCAGTGAGTTCGAATGAACAAACCTTCGTGCGGAAGCACGGACAGGATGCACTCGACCTCGTGGGCGCCACACGATATGTGCAGGCACTTGCCGGCCTCCAGCACCTGCGCACAGACGTCCGTCCATTCTGACATCGGTTTCGCCCCGGCCCCCGGCACCCACTGGATGCCGTCCAACTCTTTCACGTCGAGCAGCCAGGGGAGATTGCCCAGCGCCGTCGGCCCGTCGAGGTGATACAGGGAGTTGTCCAGCCAGCCCGCCAGATCCTCCACCTCCGGAAGGAAGAACTCAGCGAACATGGCGGGGGAGATCAGCCCCGAGAAATCGTTCTGCAGCGCTGTGAAGCTGCCCCGGGAATAGACGTGGATCCACGTGGTCGAGCCATCCTGCACGCGGGAAGCACGGCGGTGGTACTCCTCGAACACTTCCCGGTAGATGCGGGTCAGGGCAGGCATCAGGCGCTTAACTTCGGCCGGTTCGTCATAGAGGTCCAGTGCAAGCTTATCGGGGTGGCGAACAGCGGCCAGCGCGTCGCCGCCCCCGTGCAGGTCCGGAATCCCCACCAGGAAGTTCCCTTTGGCAATCTCGCAGACGGCGTCCAACAGATCGCAGATGCGACGCCACCACTTGCCGCCCGGGTCGAATGCCGGCACGTAGCCCCCCAGATCATCCACGAACGGCCGCACCCACGAGGTCTGGTCGTCCAGGAACACCAGCTCTCCGCCCAGGAATGCCGAAAAGGAGTCGGGCCCTATGTCCGGCATGAACACCGGTAAGGCTTCGCCGAAGTAGGCGGTGTTCTCGATCTGGTGTCTGGCGCGATCGCACTGGTAACCGACGTCGGTCCAGCGCGCCTCGACAGTGTCCGGCACGGGGTAATCCGTCGGTTTCGCATCGTCCCGAGGACACGTGATGCCGATCAGCGGCCGGCCCGGCACTTCGCGCCTCCAGTAGGCATCAAACCGCTGCTTCACTGCATCGAAGTCTATGCGTTCCAGCGCGGATTCCATCACCTGCCTCTGTCCGATCTATCCCCTGTTTGCGAGCACGCCACGTCCGGCTCCCTTTCCGACGAGAAGCCAACGGGGCTGTCGCGGAAGGCGCCATTATAGCCGCAGGTCCACAGGGGAGCCAGGCAGACTGCCGCGGCGGCTTGACTGGCGCAAAGTTGACAACGCCCTCGGCCGATCTTACACTGAGTAGTCCTGAGGACGGACGAGTTGTAGAACACGATGTTTTCGGGGGAGGACAAGATGCCTGGATATCTCAGGAGAGCGGCTCTGCTCTTTGTTGCGGCGGCGGTCCTGGTCGGCTGCACTTCCACGCCCTATATCTCGAAGAAAAGGCACGGCAACCTGGAGGTGAACGTGGAAATAGTCGGCCCCAAGTGGCAGAAAGTGGTCGGGGTGGAGTTGCAAAAGATCTATCCGGAGATCATCGTGGACGGCGACCCGCTGGGCCACGTGTCTCAGCACCGGCCCGTCCTGTACCTGCGCGAGGGGGAACACGAGATCGAGGTGCGCAGCGACGGTTTCTATCCCTGGAAGCAGACGATCTACATCGCGGGTGAACCCAACCATCAGTACCTCCACGTCATCCTGGAGAAGATTCCCGAAGTCCCCGAGGGCACGGTCGAGGCCGAAGAGCAGCCCGTTGCCGAGAGCACGGTGGAGGCCGAAGAGCAGCCCGTTGCCGAGACCCCCGCGGAGCCCGTCCAATAGCCGCCGGGCGGCACCGCGCTGGAGCCGCATCGAGCCGGTGGCAATTCTCTGCCAGTTCCGGCCTCACGAAGTCCGCCGGTGCCCGTCACTGAGCAGGGCTTCTGCTGGCCCGGTCTCGCCATAGTATTGGCGGGCCCGCATCGCACCTGGGTGGGCGAGCCCGTTTTGACCGGGTTTCGGCGCCTTTGGTATAATCTGATGTGAGCAGCACGTCGGGGCGTAGCGCAGTCTGGCTAGCGCGCGTGCCTTGGGAGCACGAGGTCGCCGTTCGCCGTACGGCGAATGAAGTTCGAATCTTGCTCGCCGCACGGCGAGCCGGCCGTGTTTCTCAACCATCGCGCCCGCTACTTGGGGCCACATGGCGCAGGTCTTCGTATACGTCCTCCGGTCAGGGCAAGATGGCTCGTTCTACGTCGGCATCACATCGCGTCTCCAACGGCGCGTCAAGGAGCACAACAGCGGGTGCAGTGCAGCAACGCGGAGCAAGCGCCCCTGGGAGCTTCTCTACAGCGAGCCTTGCGACAGCCACATTGAGGCACGCCGGCGTGAGAAGCAGCTCAAGTCGGGGGGCGGGCGTCGGTGGCTGGCCGAACAGTTCGCGGCGAGTGGTCCTGCGCAGTCGGAAGGATGAGGGTCCCGCGCGCCGCGCTGATGGGCGCGGCTTATCTGGCAGGGTCTCTGACCCGCTTTGACCGTGGCGGTGGAAGTGTCCTATAATCGTTCTGCGCGTCGGGGCGTAGCGCAGCCTGGCTAGCGCGCGTGCCTTGGGAGCACGAGGTCGCCGGTCGCCGTACGGCGAATGAAGTTCAAATCTTGCTCGCCGCACGGCGAGCCGGCTGTGTTTCTCAACCATCGCGTCCGAGCGCCGCGCTGATGGGCGCGGCTTATCTGGCAGGGCCTCTGACCCGCTTTGACCGTAGCGGTGGAAGTGGCCTATAATCGCTCTGTACGTCGGGGCGTAGCGCAGCCTGGCTAGCGCGCGTGCCTTGGGAGCACGAGGTCGCCGGTTCAAATCCGGCCGCCCCGACCAGCCCGCCCCAGGCGGGCTGGTAGAGCAGTGGAACAGGGGAGCAGGAGAGCAGGTGAAACGGCAACGACCGCACGAAACAGAGAGGGCGCACGAATACCGGTTGGTTCTTCCACTGCGGTCTCCTGCTCTACTGATCACCTGCTCAGCCGTTGTTGGAGCATAGATATGGCCTTCATGTTCGAGAAGCTCCAGGTCTACCAGAAGGCCGTGGACTTCTGCCACTCCGACAAGGGGCTTCCCCGCGCAGCCGCCGTTCCCTGAGCGATCAGTTCAGCCCGGGTAGCGGCCCCATTGCAGCAG
>DAOVRD010000059.1 GCA_030628375.1 Planctomycetota bacterium | reverse complement strand
ATTTCGGTCGACAAGGGGCGGATCGCCATTTGCGGCGGGCGGCCGCGTGGGACGCTTTATGGGGTCTACACGTTCCTGGAAGACTACCTGGGCGTGCGGTTCCTCACGGCGGACCATACGCACGTGCCACTGCTGGCTGGCCCGCGCACTGTCGCGCCGTCTCAACGCACCTACAGGCCGCCGCTGTCGTTCCGTTGGCCCTACTTCGGTGAGAACGTCATTGCGCCCGCCTTTTCCACGCGGCTGCGCATCAATACCATTACGGACGACCCGCGGCTGGGCGGCAGGACGCCGATGGGCCTCATCAGCCACACGTTCCACCGCGACCTGCCCTCAAGCGTTTACGGCACTGACCACCCCCACTACTACGCGCTGCACTCTGGTCGCCGCCTGGCCCCCTTCGATAACGACTTCGCCACCAGCCAGCCTTGCCTGGCAAACCCGGACGTGTTGCGCATCGTCACGCAAAAGGTGCTCGCGGAGATCAAGGCCAATCCCACCCGGCGCAACGTGTCGGTCAGCCAGAACGACAACGTAAAGCACTGCCAGTGCGACGCCTGTCGGGCCATTGACGAGCGCGAGGGCGGCGCAATGGGGTCGGTGTTGACATTTGTGAACGCCGTGGCGGACGGAGTGGCAAAGCATCATCCGGATGTGAAGGTCGGCACGCTGGCTTATCAGCGTACGCGCACGCCGCCGAAGCTGACCCGCCCGCGCCCCAACGTGCAGGTGCAGTTGTGCAGCATAGAGTGCTGCATGATGCATCCCATTGACGACCCCGCGTGCCCCCTCAACGTCCAGTTCTGCCGCGACCTGGCCGCGTGGGGCAAAATCTGCGATGACGTGCGCGTCTGGCACTACAACACCAACTTCAACGACTACCTGCTGCCGTGCCCAAACCTGCGGGTGATTGGGCCGAACGTGCGGTACTTCGTGCAGAACAACGTGCGCGGGCTATTCGTCCAGGTAGCCGGCAACGAGCGCTGGGCTCAGTTGACGCCGTGGGAGGCAAGCGCCATCGCCAGCCCTGAGGGCAACGTCCGTGGAGCGGCGCTCTGCGACCTGCGCAACTACGTCATCGCCAATCTGCTCTGGGACCCGTCGCGCAGCGGTCGGGAGCTGATGGACGAGTTCCTGGATCTCCACTACGCCGCGGCCGCACCGCCCATTCGCCGCTTCATCGAGCTTGTACATGACAACGCAGAGGCGAAGGGACTGCACCGCAATTGCTTCGGACGAGCGGCCGACTACGGGATTGACGAGCGGGTGGCCAGTGCAGGACTGGACGCCTACGCGGAGGCGCTGACGCTTGCCAAGAGCAGCGAGGTACGCACGCGTGTCGAGAAGGCATCCATGGCGGCCTTACGGGCTGCTCTGGAACCTGTCTGGCATGCCGAGAAAGCTGAGGACGTTGACCCGGCTCTGGCCACACGCATGCGGCCGCTGGCACGCCGCCTCTTCAAGCTCTGTAGTCAACACGGGCTCACGTACGCTTCGCTGCAGAACACAATCGGGGACGTGCGCAGCAGGCTTGAGGCCACACTGGGCTTGCGGGATGTGTAGTCCTGCGCTGAAGGGCCGCTGACCTCCGGATCGAGCGGCTTCACGAAAGAGTCCCGGTCGCCGGTGGGCTCTCGGCGAGCACTTCCGCAAAGGCGGTGTGTCTCAGGAGTAGTCAGGCCGGTCTAACTCGACCATTCCTGGAGTCGCAGCAGGCTGAGATCCACCGATGAACAGCCGAGAAGCGAAGATTCACAAGGTTGACAGAACCCCGAACGAGCACTACACTGCTGCTGGCTGGCAGGGATGCCGGCGCATGACTGGTAGCTGGGAAGAATCCAGGCGTTATGAACCCGCAGCCGACCGCCGCCGTCTTCTTCATAAGACGCCGGCAGCTTGACAAGTGGCACTGCGGCAACGCCCCCTTGTGCCTCGCGGCTGATCCTCATAAGACCGCCCTGCGATCGCGCAGCGACATGACGGGCGAGGAGCCGATTCCCGAGCTGTGGGTGCGCGTGCCTGATCACGACAGGCTCTACCGCGCCCTGGTGGAAGAGGGATTCATTCATCATGCGAGCATGATCCATGGAGACCAGCGTGTGCCCTTGCGCCGGGCGTGCGAGTTCCTGGACATCAGACCGATCGTGGTGGACTAGAGGCATACGGCCGTGCCTGAGAAGCGCATTGAGATCGCAGGTCTGGGCCTGGCAACCCTGGACATAGTGCTTCGGGGAAGGCCCGGAGTGGGCAGCTCCGGCCGCTTTGCCTTTGACGATGTCCTTCTGGAGGGCGGTGGACCGGTAGCGACCGCCATGGCGGCTGCGTCCAGGCTTGGGGCCAGGACCGGCTACATCGGCACCGCCGGGACTGACTTTGCCGGCGAATGCAAGCTGCTCTCCCTGACCAAGTACGCCGTGGACGTCAGTCACGTCGTAAGGCGGCCCGGCCCGGAAACACAGGTGGTGATGGTCTGGGTAGACGCCCACACGGGCGAAAGGAGCTTCACCACGCTGAGCGAGATGCTAGGCGATCCGCTTCGCCCGGAGGAACTCGACCGCGACTACATCACCCGGGCCGGCTACCTGCACCTGGACGGCTGCCACGCCGAGGCCGCCTTTGCTGCGGCACGATGCATGCGCGAGGGACGTAAGCAGGTCGTCCTCGACGCCGCGACGACCAGCTCTTCCGTAAGTGAGCGCATGCGAAAACTGATTCCGTACGTGGACGTACTCATATGCGGCAGCGGGTTCGCCCAGGCGCTTACAGGATGCGGCGATGTGTCCGATGCCTGCCGGCTTGCGGTGAAGTTGGGCCCGCAGACAGTAG
The DNA here is from genome assembly GCA_030628375.1 of Planctomycetota bacterium. Lineage (GTDB taxonomy): Bacteria > Planctomycetota > Brocadiia > SM23-32 > SM23-32 > DAOVRD01. The sequence continues at coordinate 12,277 of DAOVRD010000059.1, read as the reverse complement.
TCCAGACCGAAGGCGCTGACGGCAGCTACACCGCCTGCCCGTCGGGTGAGTTCCATACCCCGGCCTTCGAGGTGGACGTCGTGGATACTACTGGAGCAGGGGACGTTTTCCACGGTGCCTATATTGTGGGTCTGCTGAAAGGATGGCGCCCAGAGCAAATCGCTGTGTTCGCCAGCGCTGCCGCTGCCATGGCGTGCACTGCGCTTGGCGGGCGCGCGGGCGTGGGCGGCCACCCCGAGACCCTGGCGTTCTGCCGACACCGTGGGGCGAACATTGACGGGTGAGGTCCCGCATGGCGCTTGCATCCATGCTTGATGCAGTACGGGAGGCGAGTCGGCGGCGTCAGGCAGTTCCCCTGTTCGTCTGCTGCGACATCCCGGTCACGGAGGGCGTCATCCGGGCTTGCGAGGCCATCGGGAGTCCGGCCATCCTGGGACTCTGGCCCGGCCTTCTGACGCGGCCTGGAGGGACGGAATTCGCGAAGTGGATTCAGGCGCTGGCCGGACAGTCGTCGGCTCCGCTGTCACTGATGCTGGACCACGGGAAGACGGTGGAGCAATGCCTCCAAGCGCTATCGTTGGGGTTCACGGACGTGATGTACGACGGCTCCATCCTTCCGTTCCAGGAGAACCTGGCCAACACGAGGCGCGTCGTCGAGGCTGCGCGCCGCATGGGGGCCGCTGTCGAGGCTGAACTGGGCATTGTCGGATCAGGATCTGACTATGCCGCGTTTGCTGCTCACGGCGAGGGGTTGACTGATCCTCAGGCGGCTGAGCGCTTTGCCAGCGAGAGCGGCTGCGACCTCCTGGCGGTTGCGGTAGGCACGGCCCATGGGCAATACAACTCTCCGCCGCAACTGGACCTGGGCCGGCTGCGCCAGATCCGGCAGCACGTTGAGGTCCCGTTGACGCTGCATGGCGGATCGGGTCTCTCGGACGCGCAGTTTCGCTCGGTCATCTCCAACGGCATCTCCAAGATAAACATCGGTACGGACCTCGTATTGGCAGCGGGCCAGGCTATAGCTGAAGAATCCCGCGGTGGGGGCGCCCTGTACTTCCGACTCGGCCGCGCCGCCAGGGAAGCGGTCAGCGCACGCGCCCAGCACTACTTGAAGCTTTTCCGCCGCCTCGGACGGGGCCGCGGCCCGCGGGTGCTGACGAGCGAGGGGCCTCCCCGTTAGTCCTGGACAAGTTCCACCGCGTCCATCATCTGTTCCGCCGTGCCGGGTGAGCCGGTGAGATAGACGACGGCACTCGATATCGGAACCGGGCGCGCAACCACAGGACGCCCGACGATGTCGCCGCACTCTGCACCCTCAGGCACCGACACCGCGGCCTCTCCGACGGCTCGCCAGAGGATGAGCACGGCCCGCCGGTCCGTCTCGAAGCCCACACAGTAGCCGTCCTCGCCGAGGCGTTTCTCGCCGACGAACTCCCGCCGTTCGCCCATCATCTCCGAGTAGACGGCCAGCGCCGGGAACAGCTTCGCCGGCGTCCCCCCGTAATTGAAGAAGCAGCAGCCGCCGCGCGAGGTGTTGATCTGCCCACCCACCCCGGCGTGGAAGAAGAACTTCTCGGAGCCGCGCGCCATCATCACGGCGAACAGCCGGATCGTGTACTCGGCGCACTCGCGCTCGCCCGGCAGGGCCCGGCTGCCCTGCCAGGAGCCCTGCCCCTGCACCGACGGACGCACCAGGGCCAGGTCCTCGCCGTAGTAGGACATCTCGGTGATCCAGATGGGCTTGCGGCCGCCGTGCTCGTCCATGTGCTCGAGCATGAGTTCGGTTTGCGGGATGAAGTGCTCCGGGGTCAGCTCGCCTCGGGAAGGGTACATGTGCAGCACGAACACGTCCACGTGGTCCATGCAGCCGGCATCGATCACCTCCTCGGTGAGCTTACGGGGCAGGCTGCCGATGCCGCCGATCACGATGCAGTCGGGATCGGCACGGTGCATGGCGGCGTAAGCGAGCTTCAGAAGCTCGACGTAGTCCGCCGGCTCGTAGCCGCCCGTGCGCTGCGGAAGCGCGTAGTGCGTGTAGATCGGCTCGTTCAGGAACTCCCAGACCTGCACGCGGTCCCTGTAGTGGGCCACGGCCTTCTGGAGGAACTCGGCGAGCTGCGAGGGGTCTTCCGGCGCCCACGCCAGGTCGCGCGGAACGCGCCCCTCGCGCGCGGCCTCTGGTGAGGCGGTCGTGTTCCACCTGGTCGCCGGATAGGGCGGGAGCAGGTTCATCAGGTGCACGCCCTCGGCCACGATGCGGTCAATCTGAACGTCGCCGATCTCCCAGTGGTATTCGCCGGGTGCGGGCTCCAGATCCTGCCACTTCAGGGACCAGTCCCTGTACCACGTGATGCCGGCCTTCTTGGCCTGGTGCGTCATGTACGGGTCGGCGAACGCGTGGTTGACGCCCAGCACGCCGTCTTCCACGGTCGGGCGGGGCACCGCAGCCATCCGGAGCCATTCTTCGCCGACCAGGTACGCGCCGTCGCACTGGCCGCGGAGCCGGTAGTAGCCCTTCCAGTCGGCCGGCAGGTCCACCCGGCTTTCCGCCGTGGTGCCGGGCGGCGCCTCGAGAGACGCCGGAGGCAGCTCGGCCGGTTCGTCGAAGAAGTCCGTCACTTCGAACCCGACGTTGACCTTTGCGGGCGCCTCGCCGCTGTTATGCACCCGAAGGGTTAGCCAGGCTTCCTCACCCTCGACGAAGACCCCTGCGGATGCGGACGGCTCGAGGCCCGCTTCAACGGTATTGTAGGGTTCAAACGCCGTGGCCTGTTCACTCTCTTCGAGTTGGACCGCGTCAATGTCCACGGCGGCGTCCACGTCCACGTGCACGTTGACCTCGCGCGTCAGGTCCGGCCCGACGGTGACGTAGAGGAACGGGTTCTCAGGGCGGAAGGTGAAGGAGTACCGCTGCCACTCGGTGGAGAGGGTAACCCGCCGCCTGAGGTCCTCGGCGCCGCGGCCGGAGGTGCTCAGCAGGTCCTGAGTCCGAACGCCGAGGGTGGCGGTGACGCCGTAGACGTTCGCCCGCATGTCGCACGAGAGCGTGTGAGGCTTCCCCGGCTCGACGGGAATCCAGCCCAGGTTGGCGGCCAGCACGGTGCGCAGGCGCATCTTCATCGGCTCGTAGTAGCCCCAATGGAAGACGAGGGCCTCGTCCCGGCCCATCGGCACGCGCAGGAAGCGGGCACCGTGGGTGCCGCCGGAGTCCTCGATGCTGCCGGGCAGGCGGTCCAGGTTCGCCCACGAGATGGGCTCGCCCACTGCTGACCAGCCGATCTTGCCCAACTCGAACGACCCGTTCGGGACCATGTTCTTGCCTGGACCGCGCGGCACGGTGTTCGTGACGGTGATCTGAGCCGGGTCGAAGTCGCCGATCCGCACGTCCGCCAGGTACAGCGCGCCCAACTCGCGGAACCGGAACTGAAGCCGGCCCGTCTCGCCGGCTGAGCGCGTGGCCCGGAAGGGAATGCGCTCCTCCGTCCACGATTCGGTCACCCAGAAGCTGTCGTCAAGCCCGCAGGACTCCGAACTCTCCGTCTCGACGATCGTCACGCCGGCGGTCTGCTCGCGGATGCCCTCGGCCCGCACGCGGCATATCAGCTCGTAGTAGCGTCCCTGTTCCAGCCTCACGTGGCCTGCCTGTTCGAGCGTGACGAACCGCGACTGCACGGGCCCCTCAGAGCGGCTGCACTCGAGCCGTGCACAGGGCCGGCCGTCCTCCTCCGCGATGGTGAGCTCGAGGTCCACGCACTCGGCGTCGCCGGACGTGCTCCATCCGACGGACTTGCCGTCCTGCACCTGCGAGAAGTCGCCGTTCTTGACCAGGTCTTCCATGGTCAGGGCCTCCCGAAGATTTGCGCGATCACCTTACCGGTGCGACTACTCCGACCGGGCAGGGACTGCGAGCAGCCGGCGATCGCGCCGGGGCACGCGCAACGCGCCGGAGCCTATCGCAGTTCCCACTCGGATGCAAGGGCGTCAGCCTGGGGGTGCTGCCCCGCGACCGCCGGCTCACTCCGATCGCAGGTTGAGGAGGCGGGTCTACGGTCGTATCATTGTCTGGCAACAGCGGACGAGGAAGCACGTGTGCCCGTTCGACAATCTCTTGTCCGTCGCCACGAGTTTGGATGATGCAAGGAGGAGACCATGGCAGCTTTGACCTCTGGCGCCCCGGACGGGACACCGCTCTTGCGGCGCGCCTACAGGGATGGCGTGGAGTTGTCCATCATCGGCATGGGCGGGCTGGTCGTCTCGCGCCTCACTCAGGAGAAGGCGAACTACACCGTGGCGGAGTCCATTGAGCGCGGGGTCAACTACTTCGACGTGGCGCCGGTCTACGGAAACGCCGAGGAAAGGTTAGGCCCTGCTCTCAAGCCTTACCGACACAGTGTTTTCCTCGCCTGCAAGACCGGTAAACGCGACGCTGAAGGGGCCCGGCAGGAACTTGAGAACTCCCTGAGGCTTCTCAAGGCGGACCACTTCGATCTGTACCAGTTCCACGGCATCGGTAGCATGGACGACGTTGAGCAGATACTGGCCCCTGGTGGAGCGGCCGACCTGGTCCTCAAAGCCCGAGATCAGGGGAAGGTGCGGTTCGTTGGATTCTCTACGCATTCCCAGGAGGCGGCGATTTCCTTCATCGACCGCTTCCAGTGCGACTCGGTTCTATTCCCCCTCAACTTCGTCTGCTTCCAGCAAGGCAACTTCGGTCCTCGGCTTCTCGCACACGCCAAGAAGAAAGGCGTCGCCCGGCTGGCAATCAAGGCGCTCGCTTACACATGCCTGCCCGAAGCCGGCGAACGCGTGCGCCCTAAGTGCTGGTACCATCCGGTGACTGACCGCGAGCCGGCCCGGCAAGCGCTGCGATTCGCCCTCTCTGAGGACATAACAGCCGCCATCCCGCCCGGTGACGAGTCCCTCTACCGGATGGTGGTGGACCTCGCCGCCGACTTCAGTCCGCTAACCGCAGAAGAGCGCGAGGAACTCCTGGCCGCCACCGAGGGCGTGCAACCGATCTTCCCGCAGTAGGGGGCACCCGCACGGGCCGGCGGGGCGGGCTACTCATCCTTGCTGACCACCGAGGCCTTGCTGCGTGTCTCCTGAAGCTCGACGTTGCCGCGCCGCCCTTCCAGTACGGACAGGGAGATCTCAATCACCTCTTTGGCCTCGTCCGGCGTCATCGTCCCGACCGCGACCATGTCTTGCTCCCGCAACGTGGCCCAGGCGAAGGCCAGGCCTACCAGCGGTAACAGCCGACCGGATGCCAGCGGCTTGATGGCGATGACGGGATGCTTGGCGTTCCAGATGAGTCGGTGCACCCAGTCCACTTCGATGGACATCAAGAACCCGGCGGCGTTGTAGATGGAGATGTAAGTGGCCACGTCCAGGCCGCTTTCGTCGGCGTAGATGATCGCTTCGGGCATGTGGGTGGAAAGGCCGGGAATCATGCCACAGTCGCGGATCATGCGGCAGTACCGATCCATGCCCTTGATCTTGCGGAGCCTCTTATCCACCAGTTTGTCAGTCGTGTCGGAGTGCGGCATACAGACGGCGGCGCCCAGTTCGGCCTCTCTCTCGATAGTATGCCTGGCCTCGTCGAGGTCTTCGGGCCGCCCCCCCACGTTCAGAGACGGAGTGGAGATGACGGTGATTGCCTTGCCGGCACGGCTCTCAGCCTCGCTTACGGCCTCCTTCATGCCCGGATGCTGGAGGGACCCGATCAGGGTATCCACACCTGCCCTGACGAAGACCTCAATGACTTCAGCAATCCTGTCGGTGGTCATTGTGGCTTTGATCTGTTTGTTCTTGGCAGCGCTCGTGTGCGACCAGCCGAAGAACCAGTTCGTCCCGATTATCAGTCGGGAAACGCTCAGGCCCTCGATGTCCGTGCGGGGGAACGCAGACATGGTCCATCCCTCGGAGGAGTCCCGTTGTGCCGCAGCCATAAAGCTTCGATGTTACAGGTTACGGCCCTTCCGTGCAACAGGTCAGAGGGCAAGAGCGAAGACTGGCCAGTGCATCCAGCTCCCCGCTAGAAGTTCTCCGCCAGCTCGACCATCAACTCGTAGTTCCGTAGCGTCAGCTCGGACACTTCGCGCCCGTAGGGGCAGGCGCTCGGCATCAGGACCAGCCCCCTTCCCTCGCCCTCGGTGCCCTCGCGCAGGGCCTGTTCCACCTTGCCGCTGAACTGCGCCGTCGGCATATTTGTGATATCCCCGATCTCCAGGTTGCCGAACAGCACCATCTGACGCCCGTGTTTGTGCCGCACGTAGGCCAGCTCGACATCGCCCTGCGGCGGCGGCTCGATCGGGTCCAGCCCGTCGCAGCCGGTCGACGCGATCAGGTCCAGGATGTCCTTCAGCCGCCCGTGCGAGTGGATGCGCGCGTAGCCACCGTGGCGCTGCACGGCTTCGACCATCGGCCGGACGTAGCGGACGACGTATTCCTCGAACAGGCGCGGCGGCAGGTACGGGGGCGAGGCGTATTCCGGGCCATAGATGCGCCACAGCCTCCCCGGCAGCGCCTCGGAGACGGCCTCGATACGTGGCAGGAGCCACGCGGCGAGCTTCTCCAACGCCCGGTGCATCAGGCCGTTTTCCGTCAGAGCAAACACCGTGAACTCGCCCATCTCGAACAGTTGCGCGACGGCGCAGAGGGGATCCCAGGTGTCAATCATAACGATCCCGCTGTCGCCGAGCGCCGCTTCCGCCGCCAGCACGCCCGTGCAGTCGGGCGACCGGCCAACGGGCCCCAAGGGCAGTTCGAGCCAGGCCCTGAAATCATCCAGTTCCTTCACCAGTGGCTGGAGCGTCCAAACGGTGTCGATATCGCGATCGCGGCGCGTCAACTTCTGCAGCGTCCGGCCGCCGGCGCGGATGCGGGTGCGTGTGAAGCGGTGCGGACCCTCCTCCCACGTCTCGCGCTCGGTCAGCCCGTCGAACGGGTCCGACGGCGCGTCCGCCAAGGATAAGGGGCGCATCAGGATCCTGTCCGTCTTCTCGCGCGCCAGATCGAGGAGTGGCTTCCAGGAGGGGTGGTTGTAGACGTTGAACGGGTCGGGATCGGCAGGGCCCTGGTCGAGGGCGTTCAGCTCGTAGAAACAGACCGCCGGTCTGTCTACCGACTCGCCCCGGAGCGTCGCCATCAGCCGTTCCCGTCGGTTCAAGGCGGGTGCGCCTCCGCTCGGTTGGTTCGCATGTGAAGACAGTGTAGCCCATCGGACTGGGCATTCCAACGCGATGCCGCTCTTCACCGCGCCCGCGTCACCGCGACTGCTCGCGCGTTGAGAGCTGAGACTGCGATCTCGCCGCCGCCCTTGCCGATGACGCGGACGACGCGGCTTGCCCCCGGCGGCAAGTCAAAGTAGTTATCGGAGAATTCCGTGCCCTCGCCGCCCTCGCAGGACAGGGCGACCTGCCGGGCGAATGCGTCGGCGGACAGCTTGACAGCGCCGGCCGATACCGAGACGATCAGCGAGGCTTGCGGCAGGTGCAGGTACCGCTCGCCCGCCAGCAGGTGAGTGGCCTGAAGGTCGCCGAGCGTTGCACAGATGAACTCCTCGCGGAGCGAGATAGGGCCGAGAACCTCGGTGCCCAGACACCGACCCCGCCTCCGAAACAGGTCTGTGTGGCCCTCGTCGAGGCCAGCGGCCCTCTCCAGGTCGTCTACATCCTAAACTGCCTCTTCAGGAACGTCAGCATCTCCTCGCGAGCCTGCTCCGGGCTCTCGTAGTCGGTGTCCATGCGGCGCACGCATTCGATCCCGAGGGTGTCCATCGCCTTTTCGAGATACCTGCCGAAGTTCGAATGGTGGATGTTGCCCGGGATGTTCTGCTGCTCGTAGTGATAGATGAACACCGGAGGGTCACCTGCCGAGAGATGATTGATCGGCGAGCTGTCCTTGGTGAGCGCGTCGACTTCAGCGTCCACCTCGTTCTTGTCCCAGTCCCAGTCCGCAGGCAGCCCGAACAACTGGATGAGGGCCGATTCCTGGTACGCGTTCCCGGGAATGATCTCCCTGATCACCCTGGGATCGTAAGTGGATTGTGCGTTCGTGGCGATCGCGCAGCTGATGCGCGTGGACTGGCGCGCTACCGGGTCGTCGGCGTCGGGGTCTGCCATGTCGTCGTGGAAGGCCAGCCACAGCGAGATGCCCGCGCCGGCCGACGGGCCTGTGGCGGCAACGCGTGCGGGATCGATGTTCCATCTATTCGCGTTCAGCCGTATGTATTGCAGGCCCCGCGCGCAGTCGTGCATCTGCGCGGGATACTTTGCCATCTGCGACAGCCTGTAGTTCAGGCTCGCGCAGGAGATCCCCGCCTCGAAGCACGCCTTCAGCAGGCCGGCGTCGTAATCGGACTTGTCGCCCAAGCGAAAGCCCCCTCCATGGATAAAGATGAGGAGCGGCGTGAGCTCTTCGCATTCGGCCAGCCACAGGTCGAGCTTGTTGCGCTCGTGCCGACCGTAGGGCTCGTCTCGCACGTCAGGTTTGGAAACGGACTGCATTCTCGGCCTCCTTCTGGGCCGTCGCGGGTGGCCCCTTCCCGGGTGCTTCCGCCGTCAACTAACGGTCCTGACCGCAAGCCCGGACTTCAAGGATAGGCGTCCCATTGCCCCTCCTTTACAGACTGAAGGCTGTAGTCCGCAGGCTGGAGGCTTGTGCGCCTCTGGCGCATACCTGCAGTCTCCAACCTCCAGTCTGCAGTGTGCAGTCTGCAATCTCCAGCCTGCCGGTCAGGACGTCCGAGCAGCGTGACTCTACTCCGGGCGTCCGTGCGGGTCAACGGCCCGGCCGCGTTCGGCTCCCCCTCACGCCGCTCACGGTCCAAGGCGCCCCTCCAGGCGAAGGCTGCGATTGTTGAGGTCGCACCCGCTGATGGACTCCGCAGCGTGAAGCTCGCGATTCCAGCCACATGGGCTGCCAACTCTGACCCGCCAGACATCCCTTGAAGGGCAAAACGATGTCGCTGGTGCCGTCTGAGGGCGTAGCGCAGGCAAACGCCGAGGCTTGATCCAGACTTGACTTGGCCGGGGGGTTCCCTGAACCGTGACTACACTGTGCCGACCGCCAGCACCTGGCCACCGTCGGGCGCATTGATCCAGCGCCAACAAGTGCAGTAGCATCTTGCCCGACCAAAGGTGCGTTGGAGAACGGCGAGCTTGTCCTGAGTCGCACATAGGAGAACGGCGGTGAAGGTTTTCATGCACTGCGATATGGAGGGCGCGAGCGGGATCTACTCGGCCGAGCAGGTCCGGTGCGCGCAGGGACGGGACCTCCTGATTGCGGACGTCAATTCAGCTGCCATGGCTGCTCTGGAGGCTGGTGTGGACCAGTTGATCGTCTGCGACACCCATGCCGGAGGAGGCAACTTCATCCTGGACCGGATGCTCCAGGATCCCCGGATCACATGGCTCCCGCGCTCCAGGGGCGAACAGAACGGCAAACTCCGCTGGATGCCCGGGCTCAACGAGACGGTCGCCGGCTTCATGCTGCTGGGCCACCATGCGATGGCTGGCACGAAGGGCGCGTTTCTGCCTCACACCGAGACGGGCAGATGGGCGGACTTTCAGATCAACGGCCAGAGCATGGGCGAGATGGGCCTTGAGGCATGTTTCGCCGGGCACTGGGATGTGCCGGTCTGTCTCGCTCAGGGTGACGAAGCGGCCTGCCGCGAGGCCGAAGCGATGTTCCCGGGCATCGTGACGGCGTGTGTCAAGCGGGCCATTGCCCGCGATGCATGTTCCGGGCCCGACCCTGAACAGGCCCGCAAGCTGACCGGCCGTAAGGTCGCCCAAGCGGTCGAGGCCCTGCGCGCGGGAAGGTGCCGGCCGTTCAAGCCCCAGCTACCCATGACGGTAACCATCCGCATGGTCAAGACAGAGAGTGCCGAGGAGGCCGGCCAGAGGCCTAACGTTCAGCGGGTGGACGACTGTACCGTCCAGTGCACCGTCGAGCGCCGCTGCGATGTCCTCAAGTGGCTCACTGGCGCGGGCTTGCCGTAGCTCATTGCTGCCGTGCCGCATGCCCAGGCGACGTTGGTTCTGGCATCTCAGGGCGGGCGTTGCTGACTACCCGACGCGAGCCCCGATTCCTGATGTCTGGTGCTTCCGTCACCAAGTGTTGCTACGCGGCTTGTCTATGCCCCCGAATTGTGCCCGGCCGGCGGCGCAGGTCAACCAGCACAACGACAAAGAGGATCTGCCCTGCCCCGGCCATGAATATCTCCCGGAAACTGTTGCCAAAACGCCGTACGGCGTAAGGCACCACCCGCCGGAGTCCCTCGACCGTCGCCTCGACGGCGCAGCCGATCCGCGCCGCCTCTTCGCAGAGTCGGTCGAGGCTCATGTAGGCGGGTCTGAAGCACGGGTAGCAGAACGACTGTCTGACGCGCATGTCGTGTCTCCCTGCAACGGGCCGCGTTCCTGCGGGGCGCTCTACGCAGGGTACCCTACGGACTGAGGCTGTACTTCGCCAGGAGGCGTTGGAGGTTGCCGCCCAGGATCATCCGCTTCTGCTCGACGGGGAGCCGGGCGAACAGGATCGGACCGAGCCCCCAGGCGATGGGCAGGTCCTGGAGGTCGGTGCCGAACAGCAGGCGGTCGGCACCGATCCGCTCGACGACCTCCTCGCACTCGCGCGGCCCGAGCAGCGGACAGGAGCAGATGTAGAGGTTCGGGTAGCGTTCCATCAGGTCGGCGTACGCCAGGCTCGTGTGGCCGTTGATGAAACATGCATCGGGGTAGGCGGCCAGCAGCCGCTCCAGTTGCGCCGGCGGGCCCCAGTTGTGGTTCAGGATGATCTGCTTGCGTTCGTGCACCCACTGGCACGGCACGTCCAGCAGCCCCTCTTCGGGGTAATCCTCGTAGTAGGGGGCCGGCTTCACTCCGCGGTAGGCCAGCAGCTTCACGCCGCGCAGGCCAAGCCGGGCGCACCTCTCCAACTCCTGCCGCATCTCGTTGCGGCCGCGGTGCTGGTTCAGCATCGTGAACCCGATGAAGCGATTCGGATACCGCCGCACGGCGTCCGCCACGACGTCGTTGCCGAAGAATTCATCGCTCGACACGCCGGTGAAGCTGAACACGCACGCCTGGCGGTCGCCCAGGCGGCGCATCTCGCCGACGATGCTCTCCAGGTCGCAGTCGGGGAGATGGTAGTGGCACCAGCGGCCGCCGAGATGGCCGTGGCAGTCGCAGAACTCCATGTCCTCCGGGCGTTCGCCCGTGCGGCCGAACCGGACGAATTCGTCGGCGGCCCGCGTCGGCTCGACCTCGGGATGGTCCGGCCCGCACCAGGCGATCAGCTCGCGCAGGTTGTCGCCTGCGATTTTTCGTTTGTCCTCCTCGTCGATGTCGGCGCACGAAAGCGTGGCAAGGGTCATGTGCTGGCCGAACGTCGGCCAGTTGGAGCCGAACAGCAGGCGTTCGCTCCCCCAGCGCCGCGTGATGTATTCGACGCCGTGATGAAGCCAGTAGCCGCTCAGCTCAATGCGCAGGTTCGGGCACGCGTCCAGCGCCCGGTAGAGGGTCCGCTGGCTGCGCCGGATGCGGAACTCGCTGACGACGACGGGCAGCGCCGGCCAGCGGCGGCACATGGCCACGATGCCATCCCAGTCCGTGCGGTCCATCGTCTGGGCGCCCGGGCCGGTCTCGTCCGGAACGACGAAGACGGGCACGCGGGCCTCGGCCATCGGCTCCAGCAGCGCGTCCAGGCACCAGTCGGACAGGCTGATGCGGTACTGACCTGTGAACAGGAACAGGGCGCCGACGCGGTGCTCGCGCATCTGGCGGAGGAACTCCTCGGGCTCCGGCTGCTCGTCGGCGCCGGGTGGCAGCGCCGCCCAGGCGGGGTGCAGCCTGGGCCGTCCCGCCGCCACCTCCAGGACGCGCCGATTCCCGTCCAGGGGATGGCTCTCCCGGCTGATGCTGTCGACGACCAGCGCCTCCCACACGTCGTAGTGGTCCATCTCCGCCAACAGGTCGTCCGGGCTGTGCAACCCCCCGGGTCCCAGTCTATAGTGCCGTCCGACGGTACAACGGGCGTCAAAGAACCTCCAGCGTGTCATGGCCGTACGATCCTCCAGGCTTGTTCACGGCAGCCGACGGGCCGCCTCGGCATCCGGCGTGCAATAGACCGACAGAACCTTGTTGATCCCCGCGGCGATGTTGTCGCAGTCCTCCGGCGAGTACCACTGGTTCAGCGATATCCTGATGTTGCGGCTGTAAAGGTCATCGGCCACCGGGCAGTCGCCTCGACTATACTCGACGTGTCCGCCCTT
>DAOVRD010000299.1 GCA_030628375.1 Planctomycetota bacterium | reverse complement strand
CTCTGGCCCGGTTCCTCACCTCCGGCGCGCGAGGCTACTAGGGCTTTGTCAAGCTGCATATGGCCTGTTACGGACAAAGGGGATGTTGGTCTTGTAGGGGCGGTTCGCGAACCGCCCTCACCCGTCACTGGTGGATTGGCAGAGCACCGCGAGCGGGCGAAGGAACCGAGGCTGGCACCGGCACTGCGGAAAAGAACAGGCGACCGGCCGGTGCCCGGCAAGTCGCCCTTTCCAACGGCCTCAGACATCAACGCGAGGACTTCTGGCCCTTGCGAATGGTCTTCAGCCTCTCCCTTTTCTCCCGGCGCCGGCGCTCGGAAGGCTTCTCATAACGCGCCCCCCGCTTCGACCGGTTGATAATACCCTCTCGCTCACAAAGCTTCTTGAAACGCCTCAAAGCGTCCTTGACAAGTTCCCTTGAACCCAGGACTACCTTCGCCATGTTCGGTTAATCCACCCCCTCCCAGAATGTCGAGTGAAGCAATCGGTGGGAATGCAAAGATCAAGCCCGTACTCCACAGAGACGGGATTATACCGCCTTGCGGCCAACTATGCAAATGCCGTCGCTTGCACAGACGGCCCGTGTGCCCAGAACGGGCAGGCAGGCAGGGGGCCCTTCACCTTCGGAAGTCGGACCTGACAAGGTTCTTGAAGACGCGACCGCGCTGTTCGTAGTTGTCGAACATGTCGTAGCTTGCGCATCCCGGGGAAAACACGACCACCGACCCCGGCATCGAGAGCCGAGCAGCGGCCCGGACGGCCCCTTGAAGATCGCCCACTTCCTGGATGACGATCGAGCGCCCCAGGTAGGCACTTTCTTCGCGGGCTTTCTGGGCCAGCAGCGGCCCCGCCTGGCCCACGGTGATCAGAACTTCGGCAAGCTGCGCCGCGGCGCGGGCCAGCGGCCCCAGGTTCAGGCCTTTGTCGTAGCCTCCCGCGATGAGGGCTATGGCGCCGCGGAAACTCTTCAGCGCCGCCACGCTGGACTCCGGCGTGGTGCTGTAGGAGTCGTTGTAGACGCGCACCCCACGGAACTGGCCCACCAGTTCGAGCCTGTGTTCCAGGCCCACAAAACCGGACAGCGCCCGGCGCACGTGGTGGGACCCGACGCCCAGGCAACGGGCGGCCGCCGCAGCCGCCATCGCATTCATCGTGTTGTGAAGTCCCAGCAGGGGCACGTCGTCCCGCAGGCAGATGACGTCGGACCGCTGAGAGTTGTGCCAGACCAGGCGGCCCCCCATCAGGCTGACTCCGTGACGGATCCGGCCGGGCTCCGGTTCGGCGTCGAAGAACACGACATTTGAGCGCACGCCGTCCCGCGCCCATCCCTCCAGGATGGGGTCCCGGGCGCACAGGACCGCGAAGTCGCCCGGCACCTGGAAGTCAACGATAGCGCGCTTGGCCATCGCGTAGTCGTCGAATCCGCCGTGCCTGTCCAGATGGTTCGGGGTGACGTTTGTCACCACCGTCACGTGCGGCGACCAGCGGAGCGCGCGCGCGTCTTCCAGTTGGAAGCTGGACAGCTCGAGAACCACCAGATCCTCCGGGCCGATACGAGACAGCGAAGGCAGCAAGGATATCCCGATATTGCCCCCCAACCACACCGTGCGCCCGGCGCTCTGGAGCATTGCCGCAAGCAAGGACGCCGTGGTGGACTTGCCGTTGCTGCCGGTAACGGCGCAAGTGCACGTCGAGCAAGAGGCCAGGAACATATTCATGGGACTGGTGATCGGGACGCCGGCGCGCTGAGCCATCCGGAGGAACGGACTGGTGCGCCGCACGGCGGGGTTGGCCACCACAAGCTCGGCCTCAACGAAATCCTCCGGCAGGTGCTCCCCGAGGTGCAACGTGACGGGCGCCCCCGCCAGTCGTCTGAGAGAGCGGGCCAGCTTGCCGGCAGGCCGCAGGTCTGTGATGATAAGTTCTGCGCCGCGGGACAGGAGGAACCGCGCGGCGCCCTCTCCACCCCCGAAAACCCCCAGCCCCATCAACGTAACCCGCTTGCCGCGCAGATCTCCGAGGGCGCTGCGCAACTGGTCCAGAGAACAGGGCTGCACCCGCGCGGTGTCGTCTTTGGAGGTCATGGCAGTCCTTCACAACTCAGCTTCATCGCTCTGGCCGGCGGGCTCTTCCAGCACGACGGACGGCAACTCCTCATAGACCTTTTCGACGAATTTGGCCATGCACTGGGCCGTTTCTCGGGCGGTCACGCTCATGGCGAAGTCGTGGCCGAAGTTGTCCGGGTTCGGCCCAAAGGGCGTGTTGCCCAGATGACGCCTGCGGTCAATGAACTCCAGCACCAGCTTACCCGAATCGGCCTCCGTAAGCCGTCCTTCGATCTGCAAGTCGGTCGCCCCACTCTGAAGAAACCACAGAAAGAAGCTCATGTATCGCATCAGGCCCGAACCCATGTCGAACTTCGTGATCATGCCGTCCATCACCAGGAGGCCTTCCAGCGATTCGTCCCGTTCCTGGCAGTCCTTGTCCAGACTCACGAACTCGAACTTGCCCAGCCTGGCCAACTCCCTGCGCAACACAACGCGGAAGAAGGTGGCGTAGCCCAGCGCCTCCGTCGGCGACTCGACCCACTGGTTGCCCACGCTCATGCCGCCGACGATGATGCCCCGGTAGCGAGCCAACGAAGTGGCGTGAGGAACGTAGACCAGCGATATCAACGGATCGTACTGGTCGGTCATCCTCTCGTAGCGGGTCACGTATTCGTAGGTGCGGACGGGGCGGGGGTAGCTACAGCCGGAGGAAACGACCAGGAGAACGGCGATGACTGCCGGAATTCGGAGGCCCGCGATTACACTGCTCCTGCAGATCATTTTCACCGAGGCACTTCGTCCGAAGGATGAGCTTGACGGACCGCGGACGGCCGCTATCTGACCACTCTGACATCAGCCAACTGGACGCCTTCCGGCCGCACCACCAGCTCGGCGCGTCTGTTCTTTCTCCGCCCTGTGGCCGTGGCGTTCGGCGCGACGGGCCGGGTGTCCGCGCAGCCGGCCACCGTCATCCGCTGGGGGTCGAAGCCTTGTGACTCGATCAGGTAATGCAGCACCGCCAGGGCGCGCGCGCACGAAAGCTCCCAGTTGGATTTGTGCGGCGAATAGCGAATCGGCACGTTGTCGGTGTGGCCCCTGACCTCGACAGTGCTGTCGGGGAACTCGGCCCGGATGGCCTCTCCGGCCCGTTTCAGCGCGGCTTTTCCCTCCTTGGTCAGCTCGACTGCACCGGAGTCGAACAGGACCTCGGACAGGATAGTGAAGGTCACCGTGTCTCCGTCCGAGACGACTTCAACGTTGGCCGGCGTGCTGGCTGAGAGAGTCTGCAGGTCTCCACGCGCCTTCTCGTAGGCCTGCAGCAGAGCCTTCTGCTGGGATCTCTCCTTGTCCAGCGCGACGGCCATCTCCTCCAATTGCACGTCCTTGGTCTGAAGCTCGTTGGACAGGCGCTCCACGGATTCGTGCGCAACGGCCATCTCTTCGCTGTCATCGGAACCGTAGTAATGCTCGGCCGCGACCGCGCCGGCGGTCGCGCCGAGGCCCAGTCCCACAAGTGCGCCAGGCCCACCTCCCATGCTACCGATCCTGTGGCCTATGCCCGCTCCCGCGACGCCGCCGGCGACGCCGCCCGCCGCAGAGCCCTTCTGCACGTTCGTACATCCCGCCACCGCGACAAGGCCCGCCATCAGCCCTGCAAGCAGAACCCTCCTTGCCATTGGGGTCACCTCCAACAAATCCTATAGAGTCGTTATTTCCACCGGGCAACCCCTGACTGTAAGGAATGGTTGAACGGCTTTTCAAGACTTGGGCTTCGCGGCGACCCCATCGGTCTCCGCCCGGCCAGGGAGGGCGCTGTTCGTGGCCTGCATGCGCTGAGCGCACACAGGCCCTATCGCCTTGCGTGCAAACGAGTTAGGCGACGACGTGCGCCGCCGTACGCCCACGGGCCAGGCGACGCAACGCCGTGCCCGTCTCCGAAAAAGGCTCCCCAAAAAAC
This sequence comes from Planctomycetota bacterium, assembly GCA_030628375.1. GTDB lineage: Bacteria > Planctomycetota > Brocadiia > SM23-32 > SM23-32 > DAOVRD01. The sequence goes on along the minus strand of DAOVRD010000299.1, from coordinate 1,130 downwards.
GCACGCAACCGCCCGACTTCGGCCCCCTCCCCACACCAGACGTCGGCGGCCCGGCCCCATGCACGCCCCCGGACGACACGCGAAGCGCCCTTCCGGCGGCACAACTGCCGGCAGAGCACGCCCGGGCGCAGGCGCACAGAGGCACAAGAGGAAGGAGAAGGCAACGGGGGGACTGGGATCTGGACCGTCCGCGAAACGCGGGGACCTACTTGAACGTCTCCATGACTTTCACCAGGGCCGGACCCAGAATAACGACAAAAATAGCGGGGAAGATGAAGAATATGAGGGGGAAGAGCAACTTGACGGTGGTCTTGGCGGCTCGCTCCTCCGCTTCGTTTCGCCTCTTCTGACGAAGCGACTCGGAGTGAATGCGCAGGGAATCGGCAAGGTTGGTGCCATACTTGGCGGATTGATTGACCCTTGCGGCCAGCGACTCGACCTCGTCGGAGCCGCTGCGCAGGCCGAGATTGCGCAGGCACTCGTCCCTGGGTTTGCCGGCGGAGATCTCCAGGTTCAGCAACTCAAGCTCTTCGCAGAACTCCGGCGCAACTTCCCGCATCTCGCGGCTGACCCTCACCAGCGCGGCGTCCAGCCCAAGGCCCGACTCTACGCACACGATCAAGATGTCCAGAACGTCGGGGAGCGAGAGGCGCACGCTCTCAATACGCTTCTTGGCCCGGCTGCGAAGCCACATCTGAGGCAGCATCATCCCCGCGACCAGAGCCATGGCGTCGTACATGAGCAGTTTCCTGACATTGAGCGTCACGTCAGGCGTGGTGGACCACCACATGAAGAAAGCCGTCACCCCCGCCGGCAGCGCTATGGCGAGGGCCAGTTTGGCGCCCGTGAAGACCTCCACGGCCGCCTTCTCGCGGATGCCTGCGTGAACGAGCAACTCCCGGACCTGTCGCTGTGACCCTGCCCCCAACGGCCAGAGTCTGGACAGGGGACGCACCAACCTCATCGTCAGGGGTTCGCCGGGTGCCACCGTCCTGATGCGCTGCGGCTTGGGCAACTCCTCGGCTTGCGCGGCCGCCCTGGCCGTGCCGCCGCCACCCCACCGGTCCTTCGCCGTCGCTCCGGAGCGTCTCTCAATCATGGCCGCCACCACGACAAAGACGACCATCACG
>DAOVRD010000267.1 GCA_030628375.1 Planctomycetota bacterium | reverse complement strand
TGAGGGGGAACAACTGCTCGAAGACCTGGACGGCTTCCTCCTTGGTTATCGGCTTCTTGCGGATATGCTCGCGGTCCTTCTGCCAGGCTGAGTGTTGGATTACCGTCAGTTCTTCCTGTAGCTGCCGGATCACTTCCTGCGGATCCCTGGGCTTGGCCTTCATGACGAAGTTCGTAATCATGGCCGTCACGGCGGCCGTGTAAAAGACGCCGATGACCAGGAGGCTTGTTTTTGCAATCGGTTTCATGGCGAAGGTGCCCCTCCGTCCGGTTTCTCGTATGGGCTCAGTGCCGCCACCGGCCGGGTCCTCCGCGCCACCATAGCGCCTGAGGAGGCCCGTGCCGCGGCGCCACCGCCCAGCGCCCGGGAGGCCCGCCCCGGTCCGGTTCCAGTGCGTGGGGCGGGCCCTCCGGCCATCAACCTCTGCCGAACAGGAAGATGAGCAGCAGGGCGATCACGAGCGAATAGATCCCCGTGGACTCGCTGACTGCCTGGCCGATGAGCATCGTACGCGTGAGCAAGGGCGCTTCCTCGGGGCGTTTCGCGACGCCCTCGCACGCCTTGCCCGCTGCGAATCCCTCGCCGATGGCGGGCCCGATGGCTCCAATGCCCATGCAGACCCCCGCGCTGAGCAGGGCCGCCGCCTTGATGATCGTCTCCTCCATGTCCTGCACTCCTCCTGCCAGAGAAGTGCTGCCGCGAACGGCAGCTACTTGACAAGGAATATGAGTATGAAGGCTATCACGAACGAGTATATGCCGGTGGACTGGCTGACAGCCCCGCCGGCCAGCATCACGCGCGTCATCGTGGTAGCAGTGGACGGATTCCTGCCCACTGCGTTGCAGGCGCCCCCGGCGACCATCCCCGTTCCCAGGCCCGGGCCGATGGCGCCTATGCCGACGCACAATCCTGCGGAGAGCGCGCTGACGGTGATCGCGAGGTCCGAACCGAGGTACTTGTTGAGCTGCTGGCCGAACACCAGGATGACGGCAATGACCAGCGAGAACACCGCCGGACTGCTTGTCAGGCCCTGCCCCAGGAGCATGGTCATGGTGACGCTGCCGCGCGATTCGGGATTGCGGCCGATGCTGGCGGCTGCCTGTCCGCCGGCCATGCCGGCTCCGATGCCGGAGCCCAGCGAACCGAGCCCCATTGCCGTCCCGGCGCCCAGCAGCGCGCCAACGATCTCCATGCTCGGCTGGTGGGGAAGGAACAGCAACATGAAGGCCACAACCAGGGCGAATATGCCACTGGTCTCCGCGATGGCCTGGCCCACCAGCATGGCGCGCACCAGGTCCCCTGTGGCGGCCGGCTGGCGCGCCGTGGCCTCCACTGCCTTGCCGGCGTTGTAGCCCTCGCCCACGCCGGCACCGATGGCCCCCAGGCCCATCGCGAGGCCACCCGCGAAGTACTTGCTGGCGACCGTCAACGACGACCAGTCAACGCTGGTGGCGAGCCATTGAACCAGGTCTGTCAACTCAGTGCCTCCAGCTCACAGGGTCCTACTCGCTGATCTGCACCGCCGTGTACGCCAGGGCCAGCATGGCGAACACAAAGGCGTGTACCAGTCCGATGAAGAGCCCGAAGAACAGATTCAGGAACGGCGGCAGTCCGATCTGCCAGATCAGGTGCGACACGACCGTAAGGATGACGAACCCGCCGAAGATGTTCCCGAAGAGCCTGAACGGATGCGAGATGGCCTTGCCCAACTCGCCCACGACGTTCAGGGGCGCCATCGCCACGTTGGGCACCCGTCCGATGCGCCGTGCGTGTGCCATGACCACGATGGTGTTGGCAAAGAAGCCGCCCACCACGCCTCCCCACACGATGCGGCCCCCCCAGCCCATTCCCAGGAAAGCCAGGATGTACATCCTGAGAAACACGTAGCTCAGCAGCAGCAATCCGGAGAACGAGGCCACGGCGACCAGCTTCGTGACGAACCTGTCGCCGGGGAAGCTGGGCTCGTAGAAGCTCCAGAGCCAACCACGGAATCCCTTGACCCGGATGGCGGAGATATGGACCACGCACACCACGATGAGGGCCAGGCCCAGCGGGGTGTTCAGATCCTGAGTGGGGCAGTAGAACCCCGGCCAGCCTGCCCATCTCAGGAAATTGGGAAGGCTGCCAATGACGTTGGAAAACAGCACAAACAGGAAGAGCGTGGCGATGAAGGGCAGGTACTTCCGACCGTGCTCTTCTCCGAGCGTGTTGTTGCAGATGTCCTCGAAGAACTCCGTCAGCCCCTCGGCGGCCACCTGCACCCTCCCCGGCACGGCACTGAGCGAGCGCACGGCCAGCCAGGCCAGAAAAAACAGGGCGGCCATCACCAGCCACGTGTTGTAGAGGGTGGCTGCGTTGTAGCCTTCGAACGGAAGGCCTATGACCTTGATCGGTGCGCCGGGGATTATGTCCATGTTGCTTTCGCGCCGCCGCTTGTGTCGAATCTATTCGGAACGCTGCTGGGCCGGCGCCCCGGACTGTGTCGAACGCCCGACCTGCGAGAGCACTTCTGCTGCGACAATAGACACGTTCATGACCAGTAGCCCGGCGGCAGTTGACCATGGCGAGATGGTCTCGGGATAGGTGAACGCCACGCCGAGCACTGCTGCGTTCAACGCATAGCCCATGAGCCGACCGCGCACCAGCGGGGCGGCGGCACGCAGGTTCGCCAGGGCTCGCAGACGCCCATGGAATCGCAAGACGCTGATTGCCCCGCCCAGTACAAGGCCCAGCGCCAGGGCAGGGCCGTTCGGTGCCGCAAGGTAGAGCACAACGGCGCCCGTCACGATAAGCAGCCAGGCCGAACGCACGGCCCTCTTCCAGAAGGCCAGCAGTTCTCGTTCGCTGCTCCTCACGTGCAGGGCTTCCTCCTGTGGTCAACGTCAGGCGGGCGGGTGATCGTCATCTGCGATCGTCTTCATGACCAGACGGTAGACGGCCAGCATGCCAGCCGCCGCGCCCGCGATGGCCAGAACAAGCGTCAGGACGGGGCTGCTGTTCAATAGCTTATCCAGATACCAGCCGGCGAGCAGGCCGCCCAGTACGCAGACAACCATGATGAGACCGAGCTGTCCTATCAGGGCAAGCGTTGGTGGCAACGGGCCGCTGCCCTTGGACGGCATTCGGCATCCCTCGGGATATCGTCGGTCTGTGCATGCCCCGCGCACGCGCGTTCCGGGGTCTGGTATTGTCCACCAACGAAGCCCCTCAAGTCAACCAGCCTGTGCACCGGACGCGCCCGTGAGCGGCACGCAGCGAATCTCCCCCAAGCAGGAGCCAGCGATTGCCGGCACGCACATGGTGGTAGGCAGGTAGGAGCCGCGGCCCAACGCGCCAGCACGGCAACCGGTCAGGTCGGGCGCCAGCAGTGTACGCGGCCCTGTTCGTTACTCTTCATGGGCGGCTTCGGCCACCGGCAGATGGAGGGAGCTGAGCTTACGGGAAAAAGTCTCTCTTGATCTGGCCTCGTAACTGCCCTTATACGCGAGGAACGCCCTGCCTCCTCTATCATAGAGGGCTAATCTTCCTTTTGGAACGGGGAAATACGCCTCAAGTAGCATTTGTCTGGCACCAAAGTCAAATCTTGTTGTTTCTTTCATAATGTGCTCTCCGAATTGAACTGCGGATAAATCTCCCCTCGAAATATCCCTACCCTTTGAAGATAGAATCTCTCGACCGTCGAGGTAAAGCTGGGACGGGAATACACCGGTCTCGACCACGACAATCCTGCCCCAGCTCGCACGCGAGTCTGGCCAATTGAGAACCCATTCGAACTGGGACAAGAAACCGAAGCCCCCGCGGGCGTCGCCAGGCATGACCGCCAACCGCTGATACTGTGCGGGCTTGCGCGTAAAAAAATGACAAGTTTCGTTGAAACACTCCCCAATGTCTTTCTCCTGAAGGGCGCCTGTGACGCCAGCAACGGCGCGGGCCGCAGCATTCCATGCTGCACTGACCTGCGAGAGCTGGGTTTCGGAAGAGAGATCGTCTTTGGCCGCGGCTACAATCCGGCCGTCGGGAAAGACCCATGCAACCGCCCGGCCCGGCAGGCCCTTTGGCACGAACAGGCCGTCCCCGGCGGTGTAGACCTCTCCGAATTGCCTTTCGAGTGCCTTCTTTACGGGCGCCATCGGGAGCAACAACGCACGCCCAGGTCGTCCTTCGGCAGCGCTTGGTTCAGCTTCCGTGAGAACGTTCGCCGACACTGCCGCGCCGAAGCTGGCGGCATCTCCGTGGAGTGCGGCCTCACGGAACCGAACGGCCTCCGCAGTGGCGCGCTCCTTCGCATCCGGCTCTTTCGTGGGTGGGACGAACCTTTCGATTCTGTGAATGTCTGACCTGGTAACGATCCTCGTGGCGCCTGAATCAAGCTCTATCAAAAACTTGTCAGCACTCCCTCCCTTCAGCCGCCCCGAAGAGCCGTCTTTGAGTATCACGGTCCAGTCCGCGTTCGCCAGGTCTTTCAGGTCGGGCAGCGTCGCAAGCCGGCCCACAGCCGGGGGCTTCCCTGGCTGCGAGGGCACGCGTCGCAGCAGGACCTCTGGTGTGTACGTCATCGTAATCAGACCCTCGACCTTGCCGCTCTTGACCGGATTCTGGCGCAGCCCCTTGCGGTGCGCCCAGACGCGCACCTGGTCATAGGCGTAGCGATACGCTTCATCCACGTCTATCCGGCCGTCGCGGTCGTAGTCGGCCGCGCCTCGCAGGCCCTCGCACAAGTAGTAGGCGAACACTCCGTGCCCAACCTGGTCATCCTCGTTGGATTTCTGGTTCTGCCGGCAGGACGCCAGCCGGACGAATCCCTCGCCCTTTTCGATCTCGGACATGAAGCGGCTGTCCATCTTGTCTGGCGCCTTCCCCGCGCCGGCATGGCAGCAGTCCAGGATGAGTATCTTGCGCTTCGCTTTGCAGGCGTCCATCCACTCCCGGACAGTTTCCAGGGGGATGGCCGTCAGGCGCAGATTGGTGATGCGGGCGCTGGAAGGCAGAAGGTAGCCCTTGCCCGCCTCGAAGATGCCGTGGCCGCTGAAGGCGATGAGCACGTCATCCTCCGGCCTGGCCTGCTCCAGCCAGAGCGGAATCTGCGTTACCAGGTTGTCGCGCGTAGGGCGGTGGATTGGCTCACGGGCGCCGTCTGTCATCAGCAAAACGTTGCGGCGATCAAAGCCACCCTTCGGTGAAGTCAACGTCTGATAGAGCAATTTCATGTCGCCCACGCAGTACTTCAGGTTTCCGATACCGGCCTGGTCAACGTAGCGGTTCACCCCGATCAGCACGGCCCAGCGGCGCGGGCGCTCCTGGCGGATAGTCTCCTGGGCGACCCCTGCAATGCCTCTTTCCGCTGCACCCGCATGGCAGACAACAGGTAGGGCGAGCAGGACCAGCAGAAACTGCGCCGCTGCTATGGATCGCTTCATAAGGGCCTCTGTGTCAGACCTGTCCCCGCATTTTCAAGCATTTCCATATCGGTTGCAAGTCTAGCAGAGCCGCCAAGACCGGTCAAGAAGTCCTATCTGCCCTGCTGCGTGCTGCCGTGGCGCGCACACCAAGAACGGCTGCTGTCCTCGGCGGGGCCGGGCTTGCGGTCGGCGCTAGATCACGGGGGGCTCCCCCGAGATCCGCCGTTCCTGGTGGGTCAGTTCGAACACGGCCCTGAGCAGCTCGATGTCCTCTTCAGTCTGCTCGACATCGCGCCGGACGAACATCCGTTTCTGGGTGACGATGGCCTGCTCGATCGGGCATTCCGTGATCTGGCC
>DAOVRD010000086.1 GCA_030628375.1 Planctomycetota bacterium | reverse complement strand
CCGGCTCGTAATGTAGCGCAGCCGCCCCCGGCTGCGGCGAATGGCCGCAACTCAGGCGGGGGCGCCTGAGCTACAGGCGGGCCTACTTCGCTGAAGCTTCGAAGGCCAAGGGGCGCCTGAGCTACAAGGCGCCTGTGCTACACGAGAAGTCGGCTTTCAGGGAGGTGCTCGTGCAATGGGAATGTGGCTCAGGAAGCTGTGCGCTCTGGCGGCTGTCGCGTTCGTGCTGGGCGGGGCTGTCCGCCCTGCCGCAGGGGCGCAGGAGCCCGTGGGTGAGGCGGACGGTCTGATCCGGCAGGGGCCGTATCTTCTCTGCGGCGACGATGAGGGGATGCTGCACTTGCTCTACGAGGGGCGGCCCCTGATCCACGGCATGGGCATCTTCACGGGTCTGGGCGGCTACACGAAGCCCCGGGACCTGGCCATGGAGGAAGTGGTCCGCGAGAAGGGCAAGGTCACCTACCGCGGCGAGGTGCGCGGGCACGACATCGCCTTCGAGCAGACCGTCTCGGTGGCCGGGGATCGGATCCGCGTTCAGGTGCGCCGGACCGGCGCCTGGCCGGAGGGCGTGTGGGGCAGCTTCCAGATGCGCTTGCCGGTCGGCCGCTACGGCGGCGCGAATTACCGTGCAGACGGCCAGGTGCACGCGTATCCGCAGGCCTTCTCTGCCCAGCACACGTTCCCGGGCGGCGTGCGCCGTCTGGAGTGCCACCTCGACGAACCGGCCCTCAACCTGATCGTCGAATGCGCCGACGGCGTCAGCATCAGCGACCACCGTCGCTTCCGGTCTCCCGCCTACGTCCTGGGGATCGGCGTGCCAACGGGCGAACGCGACACGACGGAGTTCTTCATCACGCTGCCTCGATTGCCCGACGTGGCTCCCCGGCGGGCCGTTCGGTGGTCGCGGATCGGCTATCCGCTGGCCGGGGAGAAGTTCGTCATGCTCGAATGGTCGAAGTACGATCCCCGGCCCGAGGACGGGGTGCGGCTGGAGAATCGGGCCGGCGGCGTGGTCAAGCAGGGCCGCTTCGGCCCGACCCAGATCGTGGACTGCATCCAGGGCAGCTACGCGGCCTTCGACTTCTCCGACGTGCGCCAGCCCGGCCAGTACCGCGTGGTCTGGCCCGGCGGCGAGACGGGCTGGTTCCCCATTCGCGAGAGCGTCTTTGAGGACCGGCTGTGGCAGCCCACCCTCGACTACTTCGTGCCCTTCCAGATGTGCCACGCCGACGTTGACCTGGGCGACGCCGTGACGGGGCACCCCAGGTGCCACATGGACGACGCCGCCCGCGTGCCCGCGCACTTCCGGGGCCCCGACGGATTCGTTTCCTTCGAGGCCGAGGGCACGCCCTACGAGGCGGGCGCCCACATCCCATGCGCGAAGGGCGGATGGCATGACGCCGGCGACTGCGACGTGAACGTCCACGCCAACGGCTTCGCCACGTGGACGCTCGCGCTGGCCTGCGAGGAATTCGGCATTGATCGCGACGTCGCGACCTTGGACGTCGAGGCGCAGACCTTCGCGGCGGGTCGCCCGGACGGCGTGCCCGACATCGTGCAGCAGGTCGAGTGGGGCGCCGTGTGGCTGCTGAGCATGCAACAGGCGGACGGGCGGGTCTACAACGGCGTCTGCGCCAATCAGCCCCAGCGCGGCGGGAAGCCCCTCGGTCAGATCCACGACGGCCGCCCCGGCACGGGCGACGAGCGGCAGCTCTACGTGGACTATCATGCCGACGTGCAACTGGTGCACGCCATCTCGCTCTCGGCCGCCAGCCGTGTCCTCCGCCAGGCGAGGCCGGCCCTGGCCGACCGCTGCATCGAGGCGGCGAAGAAGTCGTTCGCCTTCTTCCGCCGGAATGAGCCCGTCTACCGGCGGGGCGGCTATGCCGCGTCGGCGCCCAAGGGCAAGGAAGACGACGCCATGGCGATAGCGGCCGCCGTCGAGCTGTATCTCACCACGGGCGAGGGGCAGTACGTGGCGGTCGTCCGTGAACTGGCCGGCTCACTGCCGGGCCTGGAGTTCGACTGGCCTTTCCCCCGCCAGGCCGGGACCGGCGGGTTCTGGTACTGCGCGCCGTTTCTGGCCCGGCTCTACCCGCGACTGCCGGACGGCCCGCTCAAGGAGACCGTGCTGGCCGCCTGCCGCCGTGCAGCCGAGAAGAAGGCGCAGCGCACGGGCGTGCGGCCCTGGCCGTTCCTTTGGTACCACTTCGGGCAGTGGGGCAACACCGGCACCTGCACTGCGCGCGCGTTCGACGTCTACTGGCTGAGCCGGGTCGCGCCCGACCTTCTGCCGCCGGAACTGGTGCTGCGGAACATGTTCTGGATCTTCGGCCTGCACCCGACGTGCGACACGGTGTTCGTGTGCGGCCTGGGCTATCCCGAGCCCCTGCACCTTTACAGCGGCCATCTGCGCGAACTGTTCGGCTACGCGCCGGCAGGCATCCCGGGCGCCGTGGTGCCCGGCATGGGGGGCTTCTGGCACTCCGGCGTCATCGCCTACGCCGACGAGCATGGCAACTACGGCCACAACGAGGCCTGCATCTACACGCAGGCGCAGTACATCTTCGCCGTCAACGCCATGAAGAAGCTGGGCTTCTGACCCGCTCCTTCGGTACGTGGCCGGGGCCCGGGTGCGGACCGGCTTGCCGTGGGCTCTGCACTGGGGTAGGGGGCTTGTGTCGCCACGGTAGACATGTTATGGTTTAGGCGGTCGCTGGAGCGGAGGCGGGTCCCATCGCGCGAGGCGACGATAGGCAGGAGCGGGCTATGACGAAGCATATGGACGTTCTTGGGGCCGGGGGTGCGTTGGAGAGGCGGCGGACGGGCAAGGGATCAGAACTGACGGTGGCAGAGAAGTTCCGGGCTAAGCGGAGGGCCTGGCAGGAGCTTGGAAGCCAGATAGCCACCGTGCACGATGTCTACGTTGACGATGCTCGATACATGCGCCGGCTCCCGAGTGGCGTCGAGGTGCACCTCGTCGTAACGTCACCGCCCTATTGGGATCTCAAGAGATATGCAGACGGTGGTGACGGATCCCAGCTCGGGCATATCGCCGACCGAAATCAGTTCCTGGGCGAACTGGCCAAGGTTTGGCGGCTGTGTCTAGGCATGCTTGTCCCTGGCGGGCGTATGTGTGTCGTGGTTGGGGACGTGTGCCGGTCGCGGAGGAAGCACGGTCGACACGTAGTCGAGCCCTTGCACGCGTACATCCTGACTCAGTGTCAGGAGCTCGGGTTCGATCCGCTCGCGACGATGCTTTGGAAGAAGATCGCAAACGTGAGCACGGAGGTGTTAGGCAACGGGTCCACCTTCTTGGGAAAGCCGTATGAACCGAATGCGGTGATCAAGAACGACATTGAGTACCTCCTCATGTTTCGTAAACCGGGCGCGTACCGGCATCCGACTAAGCAGCAACGGGCGCTTTCAGTCATTGACAAGGACCAGTACTCGCGCTGGTTCCAGCAGGTGTGGGAGGACATTCCCGGTACCTCGGACAGGGACCATCCCGCGCCCTTCCCCCCGGAGTTGGCGAACCGCCTCATCCAGATGTTCTCGTTCGTCGGGGACACAGTCCTGGACCCGTTTTGGGGCCTCGGGAATACGACGCTCGCTGCCATTGATGCGCGGCGCTCGTCGATCGGCGTCGAGATAGAGCCCACTTACGTTGAGGTGGCCAGAAGAAGGATGACGAGCGTCCCGGAGCACGCAGAGGTGCGCTTCCATGAGTCCTAATCCCCTTGCCTTTCTCGGACACCTGCGAGCCAAAGGCTACCATCCCCGCTCTAACAAGCATTCCAATGCACTGGCGGAGGCCATTGTCAGGGACCTGGTGGCCGTCTGCCCGGTTATCAGGACACGTGCACAAGCTGGTGAGCTCGTGTACGACCTCAACTTTACTTTGCAGGCCGGCACTTCCGACTGGAACGTCGACCTCGTCGTGGGTCCGCCTCCGCCTGGCAGCCGGGCACCAGACAATGCCATCCGGAGAAGCCAGCCCTCGACTGTGCAGATCGCAATCGAGATAAAGAGCGTCATGACGGAGCACCGTAAGGCGATCAGGAATAGGAAGCGGGACTTGGAGGCACACCACGACCACGTGCATCGCTATTCTCGCCGAGTTGTTGCGGGTGGAGTACTGATTGTGAACCAGTCAGCGACGTTCTTGTCGCCTTTGCGTCAGGAGCGGACAACTCACACGCGACCTGCTGAGCTCGTGGCACTGTGCATCAACCAGATCAGGGCCGTCGCCGAGCGTCAGGCGCCACACGGGGAAGGGATGGACGCGAAGGCTGTGATCGTCGTAGACATGGACAATGAGGAGCTTGCCTCCACAGCCTATGTGACCGGTGGCGCTGCGCCGCACATTGGCGATCCACTTCACTACGACGCCTTCGTCCAGCGTTTGTGCGACGTGTACCAGCAGCGGTTCAGCTAGGCACGTCCGGGGCACGTTCAGGCCAGCTTGGGGAAGAAGCGTTCGTCGAAGGTGACGAACTTGGCCCCCGAATCGACGCTCAGGCGCACCGCCTCGTTGATGGCCACGCCGATAAGGGCCTGCCTGGGCAGGGCGCGGCAGCCGGTGGCGCTCCACTGCTTGAGCAGCCCTTTGCGGGCGGCGACGGCTTCATCGCCGGACTTGCCCTCGCAGGCGGCCAGTATCTTGAGCTTGTCGCGGATGCCCAGCGAGTTCGACTCGTAACCGTACCCCGTCCAGTCCTTCACGCCGGGGGTGTCCCAGTCGTCGTACGGCTTCATGAAGTTGGGGTTGTAGTGTTCGAAGCCGCCTTCGTCGGTCACGAAATAGCAGTTGCGGTCTGCGTGCTCGGCCTTGTATTCCCCCTTGGTGCCCTGGAACATCATGCCCTGCTGGGTCATCTTGGCGTTGTCGTCCGGGCAGACCCAGGAGGTCTGGATCCAGAAGGCCGAACCGTTCTCCCACTCGATGACGGCCTGTATCGCGTCGTAGGCGTCACTGCCGACTGTGGGCAGGAACTTCTTCTGGCCGAAGGCGACGACGCGCTTCGGCATCAGCCCGGTGACGTAGTGGTAGACGTCGGCGTAGTGCGTGCCGACGTACTCGAACGGGCTGGACTTCTCGGCCCAGAGCTTGAACTTGTCCAGGGGCATGTACTTGGGCTCCTCGATCCACGCATGCCCGTAGAGCGGCTCCCCCAGGTCCCCCCGCCGGAACCGGTAGCGCAGGGCGCGAACGGCCCGGTCGCGCCTCTTGTGGTACTCGGTGAAGACGTAGGCGGCCTTCTGCTCGACCAGGCTGATGATCTGCCACGCTTCCTCCACCTTCAGGCAGAGGGGCTTCATGCAGACGACGTCCTGCCCCGCGTTGACCGCGTCCAGGATCATCTGGGTATGCAGGTGATCGGGGGTCGTTACGTAGACCAGGCCGTTCTCTCCCATCAGTGCCAGCAGCTCTTTGTAGCCGGTGGGCACGTTCTTGTCGGGCGGTGTCGTGTCGGGGTCCGGCAGGCCGACGAACTCCTCGTCCGGGAAGACCTCGCGCAGCCTGCTGATGATGCCGGAATTGAGCGATACGACGGTGATCTGCCCGACGTTGCCGAGCCGTCGTTCCTGGAAGATGGTGGGCAGGACGGCTTCCTCGCAGATCATGCCGCCCCCTATCACCAGCACGTCAATCTTGCGCTCAGCCATTCGTGTTTCCTCCCTGACTGTGGTTTCGAACGCGGGCCGGCGGCGCTTCCGCTAGCCCCGCGCATCCAACGCTTCGCCGATGGCCTCGTCCAGCACGCCGATGCCTTCCTGCATCTGCTCTTCGGTTACGCACAGCGGCGGGCAGATCTTGAGGGTGGCCTTGCCGACGGGGCTGAACATCAGCAGTCCCTTCTCCACGCACTTGCAGACGATGTCGAAGGCCAGGTCGTAGTCCGCTTCCTTCCGGCCGTCCTTGATGACGTGGGCGCCGGCCACCAGGCCCTTGCCATGCACGGGACCGATGATGCGCGGGTACTTGTCTTTCATCTTGGCCAGCTCCTCGTGCAACAGGCGGCCGACCCTTGCCGAGTTGCCCACGAGGTCTTCCTTTTCGATCAGGTCCAGGCTCGCCAGGGCGCTGGCGCAGCAGATGGGGTTGCCGCTGTGGGTGCTGGTCATTGAGCCGGGCGGGTACTGGTCCATCAGGTCCTGGCGGCCGATGACGGCGCTCAGGGGCAGGCCGCTGGTGACCCCCTTGCCGCAGCAGACCAGGTCCGGGACGATGCCGTAATGCTCGAAGCCGAACATGGTGCCCGTCCGCCCGAAAGCCGCCTGCACCTCGTCCATCGTCAGCACCACGTCGTGCTCCTTGCACCACGCGGCGAGCGCCTGGACATACTCGGTCGGGGCGAAGCTCGCCCCGCCGCCCTGGTAGGTCTCCGTGATGACTCCGGCGACCATGTCCGGCGTGACGCCTTGCTGCTGGAGGCTTCGCAGGAACAGGTCGAAAGACCGATCCTCGACCCAGTAGCCGTCGGGGAACGGCACCTGCCACATGGAGGGGTCGAGGTTGACGATCCATTCTTTGAGCGCCGGCGACCCCCCGATCATCTGGGCGCCGAGGGTGCGGCCGTGGAACGCGCCATCGAAGCTGACTATGCCGATCTTCTTGTCCCCGCCGACCTTGCGCCCGTGCGTGCGCATGAGCTTGACGGTGCACTCGGTCGTCTCGGCGCCTGTGGTGAGGAGGAACACCTTGTCCAGGCCCTCCGGCGAGACGGCGACCAGCCGGGCCGCCAGTTCGGCGCGGATGCCGCTGGGGAAGCAGTAGTTGTGCAACAGGCCGTGCTCGGCCTGCCGGACGATGGCCTCGCATATCTCGCGCCGCCCGTGGCCGGCGTTGGTCACCAGCACGCCGGAACTCCAGTCCAGCCACATGTTGCCCCATCGGTCGTAGACCTGGCAGCCCTCGGCCCGGTCCCACACCACCGGTGGCTGACCGGTCATCGAGACGGGCTCGCACTGCCTGAGGCGCTCCAGGGTGGGCAGGGATTCGGGCACCGGTATCGGCGTCTGGATGCGGCGGAACTGCGTCTCAACCGCCGGCACTTCTTTCGGCGTCAGATCGAAGGTCTTTCCTGCCATTGCCCGCTCCTTGCTGCTGAGGTAGGGCCGCCCGCGCCTCGGTGCTTCCGGTCCGCGCAAGCGACAAAGCCCAGCGATTATAGGCCCTGAGCGATAGGGTGTAAAGCGCACAGGGAGCGAGCAAGGCCAGGAACGCGTCTTGAGGGCGGTGGCTTGCCTTGCGCCACCGTCAGATCGCTGAGCAGCCCCCGGCATCTTCGCCTCCCGCCCGGCCCATAAGCTGCTGAGTGGCCAAGATCTTCCGGAAGACGCAAACTGCATGCTGCGCTTCTGCCATCGCTGGCCTGCTGCCTTTGTGATCCGTCAGGCCGTGCCGTCGCCGCCCATGGGTTCCGGATGGAATTGGCGATGCGTCGAGTACCCGCCGATCACGTTCGCCGCCTTGAAACCTTCCTGGGTGAGGATCCGACACGCGAGGTATGAGCGATACCCCGACGCGCATATAACGGCCAGCGGCTTGCCGTCGGGCACGTCGTCCAGTCGCTGGCGCAGATCGTCCACGTGGATATGCACGGCCGCGGGGATATGGCCGCCTGCGAATTCGCCGGGCGTCCGCACGTCGAGGACAATGGTGTCATCCCCGATCTGATCTGCGTGGATTACGTCCATGTCACTGCGCAGATGGTTGGCGGCTACGAAGCCCGCCACGTTGATCGGGTCGTTGGTGGCGCCGTAGGGCGGGGCGTAGGCGAGTTCGACTTCCTCCAGGTCGTAGACCGTCATGCGGGCTTGGATGGCCGTGGACAGGACGTCAATGCGTTTGTCCACGCCGTCGGCGGCGACGATCTGGGCGCCGAGCACGCGGCCGTCCTCGGTGGAAAACAACAGCTTAATAGTCATGTCCGCAGCGCCGGGGTAGTAACCGGCGTGGCTGGCCGGATGGACGTAGACCTTCTCGTATGGCATTTTCAGCCTGCGGAGGGTCTTCTCGCTCGCGCCGGTGTTGGCTACGCTCAGGTCAAAGACTTTGACGATGCCCGTGCCCTGGACGCCGCGGAACGCGGTGCGGCGGCCGCAGACGTTGTCGGCGGCGATGCGGCCCTGGCGACTGGCCGGTCCAGCCATTGCCATGAGCGTCGGCTGACCCGTGACGTAATCCGTCACCTCTATCGCGTCGCCGACGGCGTAGATATCGGCATCGCTGGTCCTGAGGTGCTCGTCCACCTTAATGCCGCCCGTCCGGCCAATGTCCAGCCCCGCCTCCAGTGCCAGGCGGGTGCGGGGGCGGACGCCGACGCAGAGCACCACCAGGTCGCATTGCAGGGCCGTGCCGTCCTGCAGAACCACGACGGGCGCACCGCTGTGGCGCTCGATGGCGCGCGCCGCGTTGTCCAGAAACAGTTCAACGCCCTTTTCGCGCAGGTGGCGGTGGATGGGCTCGGCCATCTCGGGGTCCAGCGGCGCCATCACGTACGGCAGCATTTCGGCCAGCGCTACGTGCAGGCCGCGGTTCATCAGATTGTCCGCCATTTCCAGTCCGATGAAGCTGCCTCCTATGATGACGGCCCGCCCCCCGGGGGCTGCCTCAACGGCGTCGTCTATGCGGTCCATGTCATCCGCGTCTTGCAGCGTGTGGACCGCGGGGTCGTCCACGCCGGGCAGCGGGGGTATGACGGGCTTGGCTCCGGGCGCCAGTATCAGCTTGTCGTAGCTCTCCGCGTAGGTTCGGTTGGTCTCGCGGTCGCGGACGGTCGCCTCTTTGCGTTCTCTGTCTATCGCGGTGACCTCGTTGAGGACGCGCACGTCCAGGTTGGACCTACTCCTGAGCCGCTCCGGGGTTCGAACGAGCAGGTTCGACCTTCTCCGTATCGTTCGCCCTATGAAATAGGGGAGCCCGCAGGTCGCGAACGAGACATGGCGTCCCTTCTCGAAGACGACGATGTCCGCTTTCTCGTCCAGTCGTCTGGCACGGGTCGCTGCGGACATGCCGCCCGCTACTCCGCCGATTATGAGCAACTTCATGGAGCTACTCTCCCCCGCACGGAGCGGATGAGGATCTGGTGGGATGGGCAGGCACAGAATGCCGGCCGCGCAACCGGTGCCCGGAAAGCGTCCCGCCCATTATAAGAGGGTGATGGGACTGTGTCGAAAAGAGACGGCTCAGCAGGACACGCCGGGAGGAATCAGGGCCCGATCAGCGCGCCACGAGGAAGTAGACCAGGACGCCGAGTCCCGCCAGGATGGCCACGGCAGCCGCGATCCAGAGCAGCTTCCTGCCGGGGGCAGCGGATGCGTGCTGCGAGTTCCCGCTGTTGATTGCCAGCATGCTTTCATCGTGGAACTGCGCGGCGGACACGGGCTTGCCTGCCGGCAGTGCTTTCAGGTCGGCGATCAGTTCGTCGTAGCTCTGGTAGCGGTCGTCGGGGTTGCGCGCCATCATCTTTCGCATGACGTCGCAGACGTTCTGTGGCAGGTCGGGCACGTACTTCAGAGGTGAGGGGAGGGCTGCGGAGACGTGTTTGACCATCACTTCGTAGGCGCTGCGGCCCGTATAGGGGGCCTTGCCGCAGATCATGTGGAAAAGGGTGGCGCCCAGGGAATAGATGTCGCTGCGGAAGTCGATCTTCTCCGAATGCCGCACCTGCTCCGGGCTCATGTAGTCGGGGGTGCCGAGGCTCGTATCGCTGGGCGCGGGCTGTATCACGTCGACTTCTTTGGCCAATCCCAGGTCGGTGATGCGCACCCGTCCTTTGCTCTCTATGAGGATGTTCTCGGGCTTCATGTCCCTGTGAATGATGCCCTGCGCAGCGGCGGCGGCCAGCCCCTCGGCCGCCTGGGTCGCAATCTGGACGGCGTCCCGCCAGTCAAGGCGCTTCTGTGCGTGTATCTTCGCCTTGCAGCTCCGGCCGTCCACGTATTCCATGGCCAGGTAGTAATGTCCGTTCTCCTTGCCGTAGTCGCGCACGCTGACCGTGTTTGGATGGTGCAGTTGGGTCCCGAGGCGGGCTTCGGTGAGGAACTGGCGCGTGTACTCGCCGTTGACTGCTACGCTGGGGGAGAGCACTTTGATCGCGACGTCTTCGTGGCTGACCGTGTCCTCGGCCAGGTATACGGTCCCCATCGCGCCGCGGCCGAGTTCGCGTTTCAGTACGTAGCTGCCGAATCTGTGTGCGCTGTCTGCGGACATCGCCGTTCCTAAGAATGGCCACAGACGATACAGTTGCAGTCTGGCAATGTCAAGGGTTTACGGGCCCCACGCTCGCTCTGGGGGCCCTGAACGCAAGCGCTCCCTGCTCGGGGCGGCAGGCGCCCTGGACTCCAATTTATAATTCCTGCCTGCGCCAAGTCGCCGACGCGCCATAGCCGCTATGGCGACGGCGCGGCTTCGGCAGGCAGGCATAATTATGAATTCATAATTGCCGTCACGTCGGATCGGAAAGCGGAAGCGCCTGCGCTACTCCTGTTGCGGCTCGAAGATCACGCCGGCGCTGCGCAGCACGTCCTGCAGTTCTGTGGTGTCCACCTCCCGCGCGGGGCCCTCGTCGCGGGCAGCAAGCGCAGCCGCCGTGCCGGCCGCCTGTCCGCACACCAGACAGCAGACCGTGTTGCGCGTGCTGTTGTGGGCTACCAGTTCGACCGTCATCATCTTCCCGGCGACCAGCACGTTGTCGAGCCCTTGCGGCAGCAGCGCAGGGTACGGGATGCCGTACGCGCCGGCGTCCTTGACGCGATGGGTGGGGTTGTCAATGAAGCCGTACCGTCCGATCTGGTCGTCGAACGTCGCGCCGGAGGTCACGTCTTCCTGCGTCATCTCGTAGTCGCATCGGATGGCTCGCGCCCGCCTGGGGCCGACGGCGGGAGCCGGCCCGGCGGGGTAACATCCCTCGCATCCCGCGAACGTCTTGCGGAAGAAATCCGCGACGTCCAGCATCCTGCCGCGCAGAACCACCTCCGCCTCGGTCAGGTCTTCGGGCGCCAGCGGGTCGAGGGCGTGGTTGATACAGTTGCAATAGGTCAGCTCCCTTGGCCGGACGGAGGTCGAGAGGAAATAGCCGGGCGCCTCCTCCGCGCCCTGCTCGCGCAGCTTGCGCATGTCAATGCCGATCCGCACGGCCCCGGGCACGGTTGTGTAGGGCTTCACGGCGTGAGCGACCTGGTGGAGCACTCCCTTCCGGTCCGCGTCCGCTTCCAGCGCCTGCACGTCCACGTTGCAGAGCCGGAACGTGAACCCTGCGGTGTAGGCGCCTGGATCTCCCGGCCTGTAGTGGACGTAGTCCGCGCCGGCCGCCGCTGCGAGGTCGCCGTCCCCGGAGCAATCAACGAACACCTTGCCGTTGACCATGCCCGTGCCCGCCTTGCTCCAGACGCGCACGGCCTTGACGCGGCCGTCCGCCGCGTCGGCATCCTCGCAGACCGTGTGGAGCAGGAGCTTCACGCCGCTTTCGCGGCAGAGGCGGGCGGCCGCCAGTTTGAAAGTCTCCGGTTCGACCGGTGTCAACATGCTGACGAAGTCGCTGCCGCGTTCCATCTCGACGTGCCCGACGCCGCCGTTCATCCGGAATCCGAGCGGCAGCGACTCAACCTATCAGAGCTTCAGCGGCAGAAGACGCGATGAGTGAGAAGCAGAGAGAAGGCCGCCAAACGAAGGAAGACCACGACACCGGTCCCCGCGCCCCAAGATGTAGGTGCAGGCACTTCTACGTTATCTATACGAAGCCCGCATCTTCCCGCGTCAGGATGCTAGTGCGGGCATGCTATGTATCTCAATCGTCGTTCTCTGGAGGCTCATTCTCGGAGCAAACTACTCTGATCTTGGAAAGAAAGTCTTGTAAAGCCCGCTCCAGCTTCTCCTTCTCCTCGCTCTGAGAGATTTTTTGGAGTTTGCCAACTATTCTGTCCACCTTCTCTCTGAGAATCGGAAGCTCCTCGTCCACAGAATTAAGCCAGTCGGCCGATTGGGCGCGCATCTCTTCGACGGCTGCTCTAAACTCTGCAACGGCTTCCTCCGTCTGCGCGGAAGAACGCAGGGCTTCTATCTCCTCAACCAGGACATTCCAGCCATCTGTTAAGGCAATCTTCGCCTTCTCACGCGGCGTGATGGTGACCGGCTTCTCTTCCTCGATAAACATTGATGGAGACAAGGCTTCTGTCGCATCACCCAAAAGGATCTGGACATACGGGCCGCCTTTGCCGTTCTCTGCCCGCACCATAGCTCGTGAGTCTCGAGGGATGAAATGGCAAAGGGATTCGTCAATGCGCGTGAGAACTCTGACTTGGCCTGTTCGGCCTATGCTTAGCGATTCAACTGCCCCGACATTAACGCCCTTCACCCGAACTGCTGAGCCGTGTTCCAAGCCCTGGGCAGCAGAGATGCGGATCTCGACCGGACTATAATGCCTTCGAGTCACTATACACAGGACACAGACTACACCGACGAAAAGCGCCAGAATCAATAGGAGACCTACCTTCAGATGGAGAGGACCACGCGCGATCATTGGTTGAGCCTTACCTCTCTCGCGGCTAATACCTTCATGAGCGACTCTCTGACGGTTTCAGCGCCGAGGATGCCAAAGAGGGCGTCGTGTGTTCGTGATTTTGGAATCTGGACGCTGTGGCCGCCTACGATGGTCATACCAATTGTGGGAAGGCCGAAGATCTTCTTGGAAGCAGACCCCGCAAGCGCGGCAAAGTCAGAGCCCATGCCTATACCTGAAGCCGTGAGAGGCACAACAGTCGCATACCCGAAAAGGCCGCCGAGGAAGCTCTGGTGCAGGTAAACGTCATTGAGCTTTGAGATCGGCAGTGTACGCTCACGTCGTCTGAAAACCCCAGCGGAAGTCTGAATCCTCGCATTCGTGACAAGGTACCGGTGGCTCTGACGGTAGACCTCATGCGAAAGGACGGAGCACAGCCCGAAAAGGGCAAGTACCAGAAGCTCTGCGTTCTGAGCGATCCAAGCCGTCTCGGTGTCTGTGCTCCAGGGCTGGCCCATTACCTTGTGCTTGACAATCAAAGCAATAACGAGCGCAGCCATACCGCTGATCACCCACCGCAAGTTGAGCTTCGCAAACGAGTAGCCCACAGCCGGGATGACAATGGCGGCGCCCAAAACTAGGTAGAATGAGACTAAGCCCGTTTCAGACCGGACAGTCTCCGGTATTCGTGCAATAATCTCCTCCTTCCGGAACAGGAAGAAAACGGTTACCGCAAGCAAGTAGAGACCAGGGATGTAAAAAGGCAGAAAAGCCAGGGGGAAAGGCTTGGTGTCGGCGATGATCTTCTCACCGGGAACCAAGCTTTCTATCTCACCCTCCGGGCGGACCTCTTCCTCCGGAGACTCCAGGCGAACCTCCTCTGGCTCTTCCTCCTCAATACTGTCATTTCCCTGGTCAGCCATCTGAACGCTCCCTTACACTGGTCGAGAGGAACTGGCGTATTATGCCGATCACCTGCGAACCCATTACTACCTCGGCTGCACGCCTTG
>DAOVRD010000158.1 GCA_030628375.1 Planctomycetota bacterium | reverse complement strand
GTTCCCTCGACGTCCGCTGAGCAGACACTTCCGTAGACGTACTGGTAGTGATCAATGCCGACGTAAACGGGCTGGATTCTGACGATTCCTCGTGGTCGGTCTGCCATGGCTGGATGCATCCTTCCTCTTCCTCCGGGTCTCGGGGCGTATTCCCGCCGACGCCTTCCTGCCTTCGTCCTCGGCGAGCATATCACAACCACTCGATGACTTCACGCTCCTGTCTTCGCGGACGGGCTGTGGCATTCTTCGGGTTCTTGCTTGCGCAGTGGGCTCGCTTGCGCGCGGCGGCCGGGTGCCGGTATCCTGGGTCGGGCAGGGACGGCCGTTGCGCTGTAGGAGGATCGCCCACGATGGAGAAGCGCAGACTGGGACGCACGGACATCATGGCCTCACGTCTGGGATTCGGGGGCATGACCATCCCTCGTGTGAGCAAGAAGGAGGCCGTGGCGACGCTCCAGAAGGCCCTTGACCTGGGCGTCAACTTCATTGACACGGCCGCCGCCTACGGCAGGGGCGACAGCGAGGAGAAGATCGGCCAGGTGATGAAGACGCGCCGCCACGAGTGTTTCCTCAGTTCGCGCACCAAGGACGCCGATAAGGCCGGGATGGCCAGGGCAATAGACAAAAGCCTGCGCAGGCTGAAGACCGATCAAATAGACGTCTACGGGTCCCACGACGTGTCCACCCAGGCGCGTTACGACCTGCTCCTGGGGCCGGGCCGAGCCATCGAGGCGCTCCAGAAGGCCCGGGACGCCGGTAAGATAAGGTTCATCGGCGTCACCACGCACAACTGGGCGTTGGCCAGGAAGATGATACAGACGGACCTTCTCGACGCGATGCTCATCACCTACAACATCAGCAACCGCGAGGCGGATGGGTGGGTCATCCCCGCAGCCAAAGAGCGCGACGTGGGCCTGTTCGTCATGAAGGTGTTTGGCAACTCGCGCCTGCTCAGACTGACACCCACCGACGAGGACCGACATCCCACCGTGCGGGAGTGCCTGCGCTTTGCGCTGGCGAACGACGACCTGCCCGTCATCCTCACCGGAGCGAAAAGCCCCGAGGAGATCGCCGAGAACGCTGCCATCGTCGAGGAATTCGAGGGCATGTCCGAAGAGGAGGGGGCAGAGCTGCGCGCCTTCGGGGACAGGCTCTCCAGGGGCTACTGCTACGGCTGCGATTACTGCATGCCCTGTCCGGCCGAAATCGAAATCCCCCGCATCATGCGGATTCTGCAATACCGGGAGCGCCTCTCCTGGGAGTGGCCGCAAATCACCGCGCAGTACCGCAGCTTCGAGCGGAATTTTCAGGACTGCACGGACTGCGGCCAGTGCGAAGAACGGTGCCCCCAGAACATTCCCGTGCGGGAATGGCTCAAGAAAGCGCACCAGTCGCTGGGGGCGTGATCGCCGGCTGCCCGCTCAGGCTTCCCCCGGATCGTTCGACGGCCCGGTTGTGCGGGGCACTCCGAGGCCGCGACGCCTGGCCCACCGGCCTGAGTACATCGCGCATGTATGTGAAAAACAGGGACTGGCACGTCGTCTGTGCCTGTCCCGTTTTTCGGCTACGATGCAGGAAAATGGGATACAGGCACCCTCCGGGATGCCAGTCCCCATTTTCCCCGCGCTACGGCTGGCCGTGCTGATGCAGTCGCCCCAGCAGGTGATCCCGGGCGTGCGCGTAGATGGCCTTCATCTCCCGGTGGCGCTGCTCGTCGTAGCGCACCGAGAGCGTGTCCAGATACGTCAGCCCGCCGTCTATGAGCGTCAGCATGTAGGTGGCGTCCGAGGGGCTGAACAACTCCGTGCCCGGCACAACGACGTAGACCGGCGAGGTGTGCCCGGCGACGAAGATCGGCCAGCAGTGCTGCGCTTGCAGGTTGCTGCCGCATCGCGCGGCGATCCAGCAGGAGCCTTTGACCTCCAGCTTCTCCCGCAGCTCCAGGCTCCTGGCGCCGGCCTCGGACACTGTGTCAGCCACGACCCGGCCGTTCATGACGACCTCGAGGCGCGTCATGGGCCATGCACACTGCGCCGCCGCACGCACCTCGACGGTTCCTTTGCCGCCCGTTAGCCGGATCTCGCTGCCGGGCGACATGCCCTCGACCTCCAGCCTGATCAACGGGCCGGAGGTGCTGAAGGTCCTTCCCTGCCTGACGGCGGCGGCCCAGCTTTCGAAATTGAAGGGCCGATCGGCGTCCAGCTGCGCATAGGTGCGCACGCCGCCCACGGGCATGCCGGCCGACATCTTGTCGGTCCCGCCGACGCAGGCCACCCGGTAGCCGCAGTTCAGATAGCGATAGTACTCGCGCAGGTTGTACTCGTCGAGCGGCCCGCTGCCGGGAACCTTGTAGCTGCGAATCTCCAACGCGTCGAACTTCCCGAGCACGATGTCCACCGGGTTCTCCATGTTGGGACCCGGGAAATGCGGACGCACTACGACGCCTTCCTTGCGGCGGCATTCGTCGGCCCATTCGGCCAGCGTCCGCTCGTCCGGGTCGCCCACGTATGCCTCGCCCGGTCCGCCGCAGCACATCGGGAAAACCGGGTCGCCATGGGTGCCCAGCATGGAGACGTGCCCCAGGATGTGGTTGCGGTTCTCCGTGCCGACCCACACCAGCGTGTCGTCCTTCTCGACTCCCGGCTCGCCGGTTATGTCGCCGACGTTGGTGAACAGGCGCCCCCACTGGCTGGCCAGCAGGTTGATCAGGTTCAGCCCTTCCGCCTGTCCCTGTAGCCACGCCGTGTGCGGGCTGATGAAGTGGACGTGCGTGTCCGCCGTGACCCACCCTTCCGCGCGCCAGTTCGCCAGCCGCTTCAGTGTCAACTCCAGCTCACGCTGACCGGGCCGTATGGCGACCTTGCACCTGAGCGGCTGATACTCGAACCCCTTTGCCACCTCGACGTAGACCTCGCCCACGGGCAGTTTCGTGCGGAAACTGCCCGGCACGTAGGCGTAGTCCATCTGCCCCAGCTTGATGTCGGCGCCGTAGTCCTCGAACCAGTTGTCATTGATGACCGTGTGATGGCCGTAAGGCGCGTAATACTCGCCGTCCGAACCCGAAATGTGCACGCGCGCGGGGATGGGCCTGCCCGTTTCTTCGTCCTTGATGGTCACCTGCACCCACGTTCTGCCCGGGTGGACGACTTCCAGGCGCGTTTCCCCGTCGCTGCTTGCCCCCCGGTGCAGGGCCTCGCCGACGCTGAGGCGATGGTCCTCCTCGGCCTGGCCCTTCTGGGTCTTCACCGTCAGCGTGGCGCCATCGGCGGCGCTGATCTCCAGCAGGCGCACGTCTTCGTCGAGACCCACGCCGGCGGGCACGCCGAGGCCGGCTTCCACGGCGTCCAGCCACCCGCCCCCGCGCGGTGACGCCGGACCTGCATCGCGCACCAGGACTCCGAGATCCACATCCATGGACTCAATGGCGGCGCCTTCCGGCAAAGAGAGCTTGAAGTAGCGCCTCGGGTTGTGCCGCAAGGGATGCCCCGGCCCTGTGTAGAGGGTGAGCCCGAGCACGACCAGTGGGGATGCGTCCGAACCGCGCAGCAGGACCGACTCGATCTTTTCGTCGGGGCGCGGGTTCGCGAAGGCGAAGATCCACGGCTCCGCGGCCCAGCCGCCCGCAGCGTCGGTCTGGGCCCTTCCCCAGCCGCCGCTCCCGGCCTGGTCGCTCATGAAGTCGAGCGTTTCGATCTCCCGATACCCGACGCCGGCGTACAGATAGGCCCCGTAGGGCGGTGAGCGCCAGCCCACCTCGAACCGCGTGCGGATGGGCGCCTCCGCCCTCTCGCCGCTATCGTAGCGGATGACGTAGCGGCCGACTTCCGCCCCGCCGGCATCGCCGGCCTCAGGCGCCGGAGTCCCCTCCCAATAGTGCAGGAAACAGAGATGGGTGGCTGTCGCTGCGATCCGAATCGCCGCCTCGTCGCCTTCTGCAAGGAGCAGTCCTCTGGACGGGCCCTCGTCCGGCGCAAGCTCAAACGGGATGCCCCAGAGGCGCTGGGAGCCCCGCGGCATCTTGCGCGCGCGTTCCGCCGCCTCGTCTTTCTGGTCGGCGCCGGGGAAGTTGAAGCTGATCCGCACGGGCTCGAATCGCACCTCGAAGTCATCTGAACGAGCACTGGTTTGCTCTGCGTCCTTCATCTTCTCGACCCTTCGGCGAGAGAGCCTGTTGCTGAGTTCACGGCGACTGCCGGATGTTAATCGCGCTGGCGCCGCGTTTCAAGTGCGTCTCGGAGTGGTTGCGCAGCGGCTGCCGGGGGCCGCGCTTTGACGGCGTTTGACAGCGCGATTAGAATGCGCTCGGGCGGCCGAGCCGGTGGCGCGTTCGGCCCGTTGACATGCTGGGTGATTGGGAGATTAAGTCTGTTGGCTGAATTCTGTCACCTTCACGTTCACACTCAATACAGCCTGCTGGACGGCGCCTGCCGCATCGGGCCGATGGCCGAGAGGGCGGCGCAGATGGGGATGCCGGCCGTGGCGATGACGGACCACGGGAACCTGTTCGGCCTGGTCGAGTTCTGCCGCGAGATGCGCGCGCGGGGCGTCAAGCCCGTGATCGGTTATGAAGCCTATTTCACTCTGGGCGACCGGCGGGACCGCGAGCGCGTGGCGGGCGGGCAGAAACTCTATCATCTCACTTTGCTCGCCGCCGACCAGACGGGCTACCGGAACCTGGTCAAGCTGGCCAGCATCGCCTACCTGGAGGGGCTCTATTACAAGCCGAGGGTGGATTGGGAACTGCTGGAGTCCTGCGCCGACGGCCTCGTCTGCCTCAGCGGCTGTCTGCACAGCAGGCTGAACCAACTGCTGCTGGCCGGCGGCCGCGAGGAAGCGGCCAAATGGCTCGGTGACATGCGCGAGCTGTTCGGCCCGGAACGGTTCTTTGTCGAGCTTCAAGACCACGGACTGCCCGAGCAGGGCGAAGTGCTGGCGCCGGGCATAGAGCTGGCCGGCAAGCTGGGGATCCCCCTGGTCGCCTCCAACGACTGCCACTACCTGGACGCTCAGGACCAGAGCTGGCACGACGTGCTGCTGTGCATCAACACGCGCACCACGCTCAACGACCCCGACCGCTTCCGCATGGCCACCGACCAGATTTACTTCAAGGGTCCGCAAGAGATGGCCGAGGTGTTCTCCGACGTGCCGGACGCCTTGAAGAACACGCTGCGGATCGCCGAGATGTGTGAGGTGGAGCTGGACACCTCGCGCAAGTATCCGACGTTCCGACAGGAGGGGACGCCGCCGGAGGACAACCCGAAGTTGCTGCGTTCGCTGGTCACCGGGGGACTGGAAGAGCGGTACGGCCAGATCAGCGATGAGATGCGGGAGAGGCTGGAATACGAGCTGGGCGTAGTCGAGCAGACGGGGTACGTGGACTACTTCCTGATTGTGTGGGATTTCGTCCGCTTCGCCCGGGAGAGAAAGATCCCCGTCGGTCTGCGGGGCAGCGGCGCGGGAAGCCTGGTCGCTCACGCCCTGGAGATGACGGGCATCAACCCGATGGACTACGGCCTTCTGTTCAGCCGGTTCATGGATGTCGAGCGGAAGGAGCCTCCGGACATTGACATTGATCTGTGCGAGAGGCGGCGGGAGGAGGTGATTGAATACGTTCGGCAGCGATACGGTGCCC
Organism: Planctomycetota bacterium; assembly: GCA_030628375.1. Classification (GTDB taxonomy): domain Bacteria; phylum Planctomycetota; class Brocadiia; order SM23-32; family SM23-32; genus DAOVRD01. Next base: position 3,590 of record DAOVRD010000158.1, on the reverse strand, counting down.
AGAGCGCGTCGCAGATCATCACGTTCGGCACGCTGAAGGCAAGGAACTGCGTCAGGGACGTGGGGCGCGTGCTGGGCGTTGACCTGAAGAAGGTGGACCGTGTGGCCAAGATGATCCCGCTGGGCCCCAAGGTGACTCTCGACAGCGCGGTTGAGCAAGTGCCGGAGCTCAGGAACCTGGCCGGGGATGACGAGGAAGTGGGGCGTATTCTGGATTACGCCAGGAAGCTGGAGGGCCTGCCGCGCCACGCCGGCTTGCACGCCGCCGGAGTCGTCATCGCAGACCGACCGCTGTGGGAGATGGTGCCCCTGTGCAAGAACAGCGACGGGGCCATCATGACCCAGTGGGCCATGGACGACCTGGCCGCAATGGGTATGCTGAAGATCGACTTCCTGGGTCTGAGCACCCTGACCATCATTGACAAGACGGTGCAGATCATCCGCGAGGGCGGCCGGGAGCCGCCGGTGCTGGACGTGGACAAGATGGACCTGACGGACCGGAAGACCTATGAGCTGCTCTCGAAGGGGCTGACCCAGGGCGTCTTTCAGCTCGGCAGCGCGGGTATGAAGGACCTCCTGCGTCGCCTGCAACCCTCCAACATCGAGGACCTCATAGCCGTGGTCGGCCTCTACCGGCCCGGTCCCCTCCAGAGCGGCATGACCGAGGATTTCATCAACCGCAGGCACGGCCGCCAGGAGATCACATACCCCCACCCGGCCTTTGAGCCCATCCTCAAGCCGACCTACGGTGTCCTTCTCTACCAGTAACAGATCATGCGCCTCGTCAACACCATCGCCGGGATGAGCATGGCGAACGCGTTGACAATGATCAAAGCCATCAGCAAGAAGGACGAGACCATCATCGAGCAGCGGCACAAGGACTTCGTGGACGGCGCCGCGGCCAACGGCGTGGAGAGGGACGCCGCCGAGGGGATGTTCGGACTGATCCGTCATTTTGGGGGCTACGGTTTCAACAAGGCCCACACCAGTGCCTACGCTCTTGTGGCCTTCACCACGGCGTATCTGAAGGCGCACTATCCGACCGAGTTCATGGCAGCCAGCATTTCGTGCGAGATGGGCGACACGGACAAGGTGGTCCGGTTGATGCAAGAGTGCGCGCAACTGGGCATTGAGGTCCTTCCGCCGGACATCAACGAGAGCCGGGCAGATTTCGCGCCTGTGGGGCAGGGCAAGTTGCGGTTCGGCCTGGGCGCAGTCAAGAACGTGGGCACCCGTGCCATTGACTCCATCCTGGCCGCCAGGGACAAGGAAGGGCCGTTCAAGAGCCTGTTCGACTTCTGCGAGCGGGTGGATTCCCACGAGGTGACCAAGGGCGCCATGGAGGGGTTGATGAAGGCGGGCTGTTTCGACGGCCTGCCGGGCGAGAGGGCGCAGCAGCTTGCCATCCTGGATGCCGCACTGAAGGTGGGCGCGCGGGCCCGAAAGAACCGGATGATCGGGCAGCGCTCGCTGTTCGGACAGATCGAGGAGCAGGATCCGCAGAAGCGGATGGAGGCTAACCTGCCCGACGTCCCGCCCCTGGGTCCGCAGGAACTGGCCCGGCAGGAAAGCGAAGCGCTGGGCCTGTACGTCCGCTATGACCCGCTGGTGGAGGCCCGCAGCCGCCTGATGCGCTTCTGCACCGCCTTCAGCGACCAACTGGAGGCAATGCCCGAAGACACGGAGGTCGTCATGGGAGGCATGGTGGAGAACGTGCGGCAGCGCACGACGCGCGCCAAGGACCCCATGGCGGTGCTCAAAGTGCTGGACGCGAAGGACACCTTCGAAGGCGTGGTTTTCCCGCGCCCTTACGCGCGGTACCGTGATGTGCTGGAGGTCGGCCGGATCCTGTTCTTCACCGGCCGCGTGAGCCACAGGCAGGGCGCGTCCCTCCAGGTGGACGAAGTCATACCGTTCGAGGAGGCGCAGGCGCGGCTCGCCGGCGCAGTGCTCGTCACGGTGCCCTGCCACCAATCAGGTCCGGAGCTGTGGGCCGCACTGGGTGACATCTTCCGGCGCAACAGCGGCAAGGTTCCCATCTTCATTGAGTTGGTGGGCGCGGAGCACACGCTGAGCGGCAGGGCGGGAAGTGATATGGCGGTGGATGCGTCGGAGCGACTGGCGGCGGAGATTGAGGGGCTCGTCGGGGCTGGCGGGGTCCGGTTCGACATGAGGCGCAACGACGGCAGAGGAGGCAGCTCGCGGGCGCGTGCGGGGGGTGGCCGGTATGAAGGTTCTGGGTATTGACCCCGGCACGCGCGTCTGCGGCTACGGGGTGATCGAATGCAGCGGCGGCGAACCCCACATGCTCGACTACGGGGTGCTGCAGAGCCGGGACGCGTCGGTGAGCGCCCGCCTGAAGACCATCTACGACGGTCTGGTGGAGGTCATCGAGCGGCTCGGCCCGGACGTGGCTGCCGTGGAGACGGCGTTCTTCGGCAAGAACGTGCGGTCCGCGCTCAGGATAGGGGAGGGGCGCGGCGTGGCGCTTCTGGCTGCGGCCAGTCGGGGGCTGACGGTGGCCGAATACTCCCCGGCGGAGGTCAAGAAAGCCGTCGTGGGAACGGGGCGGGCGGGCAAGTGGCAGGTTCAGCAGATGGTCCGCGTGCTGCTGCACATTGCGGCGGAGGAACTTCCGGAGGATGCCGCCGACGCCCTCGCGATAGCCATCTGCCATTCCCATCGGATGCCGGCGGAAGAGCTTTGAGCGAGGGCCTTCAGCCTTGCCGGTTTTCGCTTCTCGGCTCCTCCGGGGCGCCCTCGTCTTGTGCCGGATGACTGATAAGGGCGACCACCTCGCCGACTCCCTGCCTGTCGAGTTCGCCCACCAGTTCGAGGACTTCTTTGGGTTCGCCCCGGATGGTGTAGAGGATGATGTCGTCGCGGCGGAATGCCTGTATGCCGGGGACGATAGCCCCGCCGTAGAGTGGAACGAGAGCGCCCGCCTGGGCCTCCTGCTCCGCTGCCTCTTCGGCCTTTTCGGGCTGTTCAGGCGTTTCCTTGGTCTTGGACACTACTCCGTAACTCCCGGCAGTGTAATGGCTTATGACGCCGCAGCAAAAGCGAGCGTGGCACCCGTCTGCAAGCAAACTGCAAGTTGAGGATTATAGCACTCGGCCTGGCGTCTCGCAAGGTTTGTTCAGGGAAGTGGCCCGACCCTGTGGGGCCGCTGGCCGTCAGTGGCCTTCGGCGACGCGAAGGCGATTGAGCGCGCGCGCCAACGCCGCCTGGGCGCGCGCGAAGTCAATTGTCTCGTCGTCGCGGCGGCGCAGCCTCTCTCTGGCCCGATCGCGCGCCTTGCCGGCCCGTTCGACGTCAATGTCCTCGACACCTTCAGCCGTCTCTGCGAGGACCGTTATCGAATCGTTCCGGATCTCGGCGTAGCCCCCGCTGGTGGCAAGAGGAAGGGACTGGCCAGGCAGGTCAACGCGGATCCTGCCTACCTGGATGGTGCACACCATGGCGATGTGGCTGGGCAATATGCCCACCTCTCCGCCTTCGGCGGGCAGCAGGAGGCGCTGGACGCGGTCCGACTCCAGCACAGTCCCCTCGGGTGTCAAGATGAGCAGTTGCACGGCGAGCGGTCACTCC
>DAOVRD010000111.1 GCA_030628375.1 Planctomycetota bacterium | reverse complement strand
GAGGGAGGTGATCCGCACGAGCCTGGAAGAGAACCTGCGCATGGTGGCGGACTCGGTCGCCTATCTCAAGAAAGCGGGCCGCGAGGTAATCTTCGACGCCGAGCATTTCTTCGACGGCTACAAGAGCAACCCGGACTACGCCCTGCGGGTGGCGCGTGCGGCCTGGGAGGCCGGCGCCGACTGCCTGGTCCTGTGCGATACAAACGGCGGCGCGCTCACCGATGAGATCGCCAGACTGACGGCAATCGTGATCCAGGAATTCGGCTGCCCGGTGGGCATTCACTGCCACAACGACTGTGGCCTGGCCGTCGCCAACTCCATCGCGGCTGTCCAGAGCGGCGCCGTCCACGTGCAAGGGACTGTGAACGGCCTGGGCGAGCGGGCCGGCAACGCCGACCTGTGCTCCGTCATACCCATCATCAACCTGAAGACACCGTTCCGCTGCCTCCGCGACGACCAACTGCAGAAGCTGACGGAGGTCTCGCGCTTCGTCTACGAGATGGCCAACCTGATGTACGACCCGCACCAGCCTTTCGTCGGCTCAAGCGCATTCGCCCACAAGGGCGGGCTGCACGTGGACGCCATGCGGAAAGCGGACTTTGCCTACGAACACATGGACCCCGAGCTGGTGGGCAACGAGCGCCGGTTCGTGCTGAGCGAGCTTTCCGGGCACGCCAGCATGATGGCGAAGGTCGAGAAGTACGACATCACGCACGACCGCGAACTCGTCTCGAAGCTGCTGGGCAAGCTGGGGGAATTGGAGAACGAAGGCTACCAGTTTGAAGCCGCCGAGGCCTCCTTTGAGCTTCTGGCCAAGAAGATGGCGGGCCATTTCCGACCGCACTTCGAGGTCAGAAGCTACCACGTCAGCGTCGTCAAGCAACCGGATGGCAGCGTCGTTACCGACGCCACCGTGAAGCTGGACGTCGCCGGTCATCTGATGCACACGGCCTCGGAAGGCGACGGACCCGTCAACGCACTCGACGGAGCGCTGAGGAAGGCCCTGGAGCCCCACTACCCGACTCTCAAGGACATGCAACTGACCGACTACAAGGTCCGCGTCATTAACCCGAAGGCAGCCACGGCCGCCAGGGTGCGCGTTGTCATTCAGAGCGCCGATCCAAAACGCGTCTGGGGCACGGTGGGAGTGAGCGAAAACATCATTGAGGCAAGCTGGGAGGCGCTCCTGGACAGCGTCGAGTACAAACTGCTGGCGGAAGATTGAGGCGGACCGGACTCGCTTGCCCTTCTCAGCCCTTCATGGACCGATCTTGAGAGGCCTTCAAATGCTTACGGAGCTTCCGGCTGGCTACGAGCCCGCAGAAGTCGAGCAGAGAATCTACCGGTTCTGGGAGGAACGCAAGCTCTTCCGCACTGAGCACGACCGGCCCGGCGAGTCCTACACCATCGTTATCCCCCCGCCCAACGTCACCGCCGAGCTTCACATGGGCCATGCTCTCAACAACACCCTGCAGGACGTGTTCATCCGGTTCCGCCGCATGCAGGGATACAACGCCCTGTGGGTGCCGGGCATGGACCACGCCGGCATCGCCACCCAGAACGTTGTCGAGCGAGAACTGGCCAAAGAAGGGCTGCGGCGCCAGGGCCTGGGGCGCGAGCGATTCGTGGAGCGCGTCTGGCAGTGGAAGGAGCGATACGGCAGCCGCATCATTGACCAACTGAAGCGACTGGGCTGCTCCTGCGACTGGGACCGCGAACGTTTCACCATGGACGAAGGGCTCAGCCGGGCCGTGCTGGAGACGTTCGTCCGGCTGCATGAGCAGGGGCTCATCTACCGCGGTCAGTACATCGTGAACTGGTGCCCCCGCTGCCGGACCGCCTTGTCCGACATCGAAAGCGAGCATCAAGAGCACGACGGCCACCTCTGGTACATCCTCTACCCCCTTGCACAGTCGCCCCACGAACACATCGCGGTGGCGACCACGCGGCCTGAGACGATGCTGGGCGACATGGCAGTGGCCGTCCACCCCAAAGACGGGCGCTATCGGAACCTTATCGGCAAGACCCTGACCCTGCCCGTCCTGGGCCGGCAGATTCCCGTCATCGCCGACGAATGGGTGGACCGCAGCTTCGGCACAGGCGCCGTGAAGGTCACGCCGGCCCACGACGCCAACGACTTCATGATTGGCCGCCGCCACGGCCTGGCGGAGGTCGTCGTCATTGACGAAGAAGGCAAGATGACAGCGGAGGCCGGCGACCAGTACCAGGGAATGGACCGCTTCGAGTGCCGCGAAGCCCTGGTCGAGGACCTGCGGGCACGGAACCAACTGCAGAAGGTCGAGCCCTACCGCCATTCGGTGGGCCATTGCTATCGCTGTCACACAGTCGTTGAGCCGTACCTGTCCGACCAGTGGTACGTCAAGGTGAAGCCGCTGGCGCAGAAGGCCATCGAGGCCGCAGAAGACGGCCGTGTCCGGTTCCACCCGTCCCGCTGGAAGGACTTCTACCTGAGCTGGCTGGCCGAAGCGCGCGACTGGTGCATCAGCCGGCAGATCTGGTGGGGGCATCGGCTGCCCGTCTACTACTGCACCACCTGTGAAGAGCCCCTCATCGCGCGAGAGCCGCCGTCCGAATGCTCCTCCTGCGGCGGCAAGGAGTTCCGCCGCGACGAAGACGTGCTCGACACCTGGTTTTCCAGCGCCCTGTGGCCCTTCAGCACCCTTGGCTGGCCCGATGAGACCGAAGACCTGAAGCGCTACTACCCCACCGACGTCCTGGTGACCGACCGCGGCATCATCTACTTCTGGGTCGCTCGCATGGTCATGATGGGCCTGGAGTTCATGGACGAGGTGCCCTTCAGCGACGTCTACATCCACGGGACCATCCTGGACGAGGTGGGCCGCAAGATGTCCAAGTCCCTGGGCAACGGCATTGACCCGGTGGACATGATAGATGCAGTGGGCGCGGACGCCGTGCGCTTCTCGCTCATCACTCTCGCCACAGAGGGACAGGACCTCAAGCTGAGCGAATCGAAGTTCGAGATGGGGCGTCACTTCGCCAACAAGATATGGAACGCCGCCCGCTTCGTCCTGATGAACCTGGGGGACGGCGGCGCCGGCAGCCCTCCGGCCGAGGTCACGGCGTTCGAGGACCTGTGGGTCTTGAGCCGCCTGCAGGCCGTCATCGAGTCGGTGACCGCCCGGCTGGAAACCTTCCGAACGCATGAGGCCGCCCAGGAACTCTACGGTTTCTTCTGGCATGAGGTCTGCGACTGGTACCTGGAGATCGTCAAGGCCCGGCTCCAGTCCGCCCCTTCGGCCGATCGGGCGGCTGCCCGCCAAACGCTGGCCACGGTGCTGGATCAATCGCTGCGCCTGCTGCATCCCTTCGCGCCGTTCCTGACCGAAGAACTGTGGCAGCACTTGAAAGAAGCGGCGTCCGGCGCGTCACTGCCGGCGGCCGAGGCAATGGACGGGGAGGCGCTGATCACCGCAGCATGGCCCACCAGCGATCCCGACCGGCGGAACGAACAGGTCGAGCAAGAGATGCCCGTCCTGCAGGACATCGTGCGTGCCGTGCGTAGCGTCAGGAAAGAGAAGGGCATCTCCGACCGCGAGCCCGTCATGGTAACGATTGCCGCGCCGGACGAGGAAACCGACGGGATGATCGAGCGCCGCCAGGGCTTCCTGAAGCAGATGGCCGTCCTGGCCGGCATCGAGCACGGAGTCCACGCCGCCAAGCCGCGCCATTGCGCCACGACGGTGGTCGGGACCATCGAGCTGTTCCTGCAACTGGAGGGTCTGATAGACATCGAGGGCGAGCGCCAGCGGCTCGACAAGCAGAGGGCCGACGCCCGGCGGCGGATCGAGGCCGTGGAAGAGACGCTCCATAACGCCTCGTTCCTGGCCAACGCGCCGGCGGAGGTGGTCGAGCAGAAGAAGGAGCGCGCCCGGGAGTTGCGCGCGCAGCTCAGCAAGATCATCCAGAACCTGGCCGACCTGGAATAGCGCTACAACGTTAATCCACCACCGAGCCACCGAGAACGCGGAGAACGGCAACGCTCGTGCTACGTAGCGAAGCGCCCTGACCTCCAATTCATAATTCCTGCCTGCGCCAAGGCTTCGGCAGGCAGGCATAATTATGAATTCATAATTGCCGTCACGTCCCCAGCAGGACCGGCAGCGCAATCCGCCTCCATCGGGTAGCGCAGGCCCCATTGCGCGCGCAGCGCGTCCAGCGTCTCCATGATTGCCAGGCTCTCATCCAGCGGCATGACGCGGCTTTCGGTCCCCCCGGCGCGCAGGCACTGCATCACCTCCTGCGCCTCGTATTCGTAACCGTTGCAGAAATGGGGACGCCCGAACGTCTCCGGGGCGTGCCGGTCCCGCCACAGCATCGCCTTCGTCGCATGCCAGAAGTCGGGCACTTCGATCCTGCCCGCCGTGCCGGCGATCCTGGCCATGTGGGCGGTCGTGGTGCGCACGGCGCAGGCGAGGAGCGCGATCTCGCCCCCGGGCCAGGACAGCACCAGGCCGGCCTGCTCGTCCACCCCCGTCGGGCCCAGATGCGCCAGGCCGGTCGCGCTCGATGGGCGGCCGAACAGCATGTAGGCCAGCGAGATGGGGTAGACGCCCACGTCCAGCAGTCCGCCCCCTGCCAGCTCGGGCGCCATGGCCCGGCTGCGCGGATCGCCCGGGCAGCGGTAGCCGAAGTCGGCCGTCAGCACCCGGGCCTTGCCGATCAATTCCGCCCCCACCCACTCCCCCACCCGCCGGATGACGGGCAGGAACCGCGTCCACATCGCCTCCATCAGGAACAGGCCCCGCTGGCGCGCGCACGCGACCATCTCCCGCGCCTCGGCGGCGTTGACGGCGAACGGCTTCTCGCACAGCACCGCCTTGCCGGCCCGCAAGCAGAGGAGCGTGTTGTCCTTGTGGAAGGGGTGCGGGGTGGCCACGTAGACGACGTCCACGTCCGCATCTGCGGCCAGGTCCTCGTAGGAGGCGTGCCGCCTCGGCACACCGTAGGCATCGCCGAAGACGTCGGCCCCGTCCCGGGTGCGCGAGCCGACGGCCACAAGCTCGGCGTCCGGAAGCGCCTTCAGCGCCGTGGCGAACAGCTTCGCGATCTTACCCGTCCCGACGATGCCCCATCGTGTCCTGTCTGCCATTGCCCCGACCTCTCCTGGTTCAGACCTCTTCGTAGCGCACCTGAACGACCCGGCCTCCGCAGTCCCGGATGGCTGCGCGACCTCGATTGGGGGCGTTCTAACCGCCTGGGACGCGGCTGTCAAGACTCACGGAGAGATTTCCACCAAACAGGGCAAAGGGGATTTGCCAACACGGAGTTGACGGGGTATATTGTTATAGTACAAGGGCAATGGCGGGGAGAGTGTGCCTGTCGGCGGTGCCTGGTCTTGTCGCTCCTTCCTCACGAGGACGTTCGTGGCAGGTCGTGTGCCTGAACACGTAATCCAGCAGATCGTTCGCAGCGTGGATTTTGTGCGCCTCGCCGGCCGTTATTGCGACCTGAAGAAGAAGGGCAAGAACTTCTGGGCCCTCTGCCCGTTCCACAAGGAAAAGACCCCCTCCTTCTCCGTTGATCCCGAGAACGGGCTCTACTACTGCTTCGGCTGTAAGGAGGGCGGCAATGTCTTCACGTTCTTGCAGGCGATGGAGGGGTTGAGCTTCGGGGAGGCGCTGAGGAAACTGGCCGCGGAGGCCGGCGTTGACTTGAGTCAGTACGAGACGACCAGCGGGCCGTCGCAGAGCGAAATGCCCCGCCTGCGAGAAATCAATGAACTGGCGACGAGCTTCTTCCAGAAGTGCCTGGAGAAGGCCAAGGCGAGTGGGAAAGCGCGCGACTACCTGGCGCAGCGAGGAATCAGCACGGACTCGGCGGAGACCTGGAGGCTGGGTTTCGCACCGGAGGGTTGGGATCATTTCCTGAAATGCGCGGTGGGACGGGGCTACGAACCGGAGCTGATCGCCCGGGCCGGCCTCGTGATTGCCCGACAGGGCGCACCTGGCTACTACGACCGGTTTCGCAATCGCCTCATGTTCCCCATATCCGATGCCAGCGGGCGGACCATCGGTTTCGGAGCCCGGGCACTGGACCCGGGGGACGAGCCGAAATACCTCAACAGCCCTGAGACACCCCTGTTCAGGAAAGGCAGTTGCTCTTTCGGGCTGGCCCAGGCCAAGGAGGCAATACGCTCCGGCAAGACGGCCGCCGTGCTGGAAGGTTACACGGACGTGATCATGGCCCATCAGTGCGGCGTCCCGGAGACGGTGGCCGTGCTGGGAACGGCGCTCACGGAGGATCACGGGCGGGTGCTGAGCCGGCTGTGTGAACGAGTGATACTGGTCTTCGACCCTGACCAGGCCGGCCAGAAGTCCGCCAAGCGCAGCATCGAAGTGTTGCTGAACGAAGATCTGGAGATCCGGGTGGTCAGCCTGCCCGAAGGACAGGACCCGTGCGACTACATCGTGGCCCACGGGGGCGAGGAGTTCCGAAAACGCCTGGAGGAGAGCCAGGGCTTCTTCGAGTTCCGCCTCGCCACTGCGCGCGCAGAACACGACACGGCAACGGTCGAGGGACGGATGGCGGCCCTCCGCGACGTGGGGGAGGTCGCACTGGCCGTCCGCGACGAGGCCCGGCGCGACGTGATCGTGCGCTGGATCGCCCAGGAGCTGGGCATCCGGGAGAGCAGCGCCTGGGCTTACGTCGCGCGCAACGTGCGCAGGCCCGCCGGCGCGACTGCGGCGACGGCAGACCAGGACGACGGGAAACTCTCGGCGGACCGGAGCCTGCCGCGGGAGTTGCTGGGCCTGTTGCTGTCTCATCCGGAGTTCGTCGGGGAGGCGGCGGAGCGCCTGGACGTGGAACTGCTGCAGGACTGTGCGGAGAAAAGCCTTGTCAAAGACGTGCTCAGCCGGCATGGTCGAGATGAGACAGTCCAGGCGGAACGCTTCCTGAGTTCGCTCAACGATGCTGCGCTCGCTTCGGCGGCAGTCTCCGCACTGGCCGAAGAGAAGGCAAGAGAGGGCAAGATCACGGCGGTGACGCTCAGAGAGCGCTTTGAGGATTACGTGAACTACCTGGCAGGGCGGGAACTGGCAGCGACAACAACGCCGCCGGCCGATGATGACGAGCAACTCAAGCAGTACATCCGCAAGCTGGAAGAGAAGGACAGGAAGTCGTCACAACGCAGATAGGTTCAGGAGCGGCACACGTATGAGCGAGAAGAAAGCAGTCGTCAGGACCACCGTCGAGCAAGAGATCCGGAAGCTCCTCGAACAGGGCAAGCAGAAGGGGTTCCTCACCTATGAGGAGCTGAACGATTTCCTGCCTAATGCCGTGGTGAGTCCTGAATACATAGACGAGGTCCTCTTGACTCTCGACCAGAAGGGCATCGAGCTCGTTGACGAGCGCGACCTCGAAGAAGACGCTGCCCTGGTCCTGAAGGAGGAAGAAGAGGACACTAAAGTAAAAGAAGAGGAGCAGGCCCCGACGATCGGCGTCGACAAGATAGACGACCCGGTGCGCATATACCTGACCCAGATGGGGCAGATCCCTCTGCTGACCCGCGAGGAAGAGATCTCCCTGGCCAAGAAGATAGAGATCTCGCGCAAGCGCTTCCGCGTGAAGATCCTGCGGTTCACCCCTTGCGTCGAGATGTGCGTGGAAACCCTGCAGGAAGTGCACGACGGAAGGCTGCCTTTTGACAGGACGTTGAACGTCAGCGCCTTGCCGGACATGCAGAAAGAAGCAATGGTCGCGCGGGTTCCCGAGAATCTCCTCACCGTGCGCAGGCTGCTGAAGAGGAATCGGACCGACTGGCAGAGATACCGCAGGTATGAGTCGCAGGACGGCGAAGGAGTGGAGGTTCTCAAGTCGCTGCGCAACCGGGCGCACAAGTGCATGCTGCTGCTTGAGGAGCTCTTCCTGCGCATCAAACGCGTCCAGCCGCTGATGCATACCATCAACGGCTACTACGAGCGAATGAACGGCATACACCGGCAACTGGAAGAGCTGAGGAAGACCAACGGCAACAAGGCCAAGCGGCGGGGACTGGAAGGGGAACTCAAGCACCTGGAAGACCGCATCTGCTGCCCGTTCCCGACCTTCCAGAGGCGCGTGCTGGCCACCCGCCTGGTGCACGATCAGTACGAGAAGGCCAAGCAAGAACTCTCCGGGGGCAACCTGCGCCTGGTGGTCAGCATCGCCAAGAAGTATCGGAACCGCGGGCTGGGTTTCCTGGACCTGATACAGGAAGGCAACACGGGGCTGATGCGCGCCGTGGACAAGTACGAGTACCGGCGCGGCTACAAGTTCTCCACGTACGCCACCTGGTGGATCCGTCAGGCCATCACGCGCGCCATCGCCGACCAGGCCCGTACCATCCGCATACCGGTGCACATGATCGAGACGATGAGCAACATCCGCAACATCGTCAAGCAACTGATGCAAGACAAAGGCCGCGAGCCCAACCTGGAAGAGATATCGGAGGCCGCTGACCTGAGCATCAGCGAGACGCGGCGCGTGCTGAAGATCTCCAAGCGACCCATCAGCCTCGACCGACCCATCGGCGAGAGCGAAGACAGCTTCTTCGGAGACTTCATCGAAGACCAGACCACCGCCAGCCCCATCTCCATGGCCACCCAGGAGATGCTGAAGGACAAGATAGACGCCGTCCTCAACACGCTGACCTACCGCGAGCGCGAGATCATCAAGCTGCGCTATGGGCTGGGCGACGGCTACACCTACACGCTGGAGGAAGTGGGAAGGATATTCAACGTAACCCGCGAGCGCGTGCGCCAGATCGAAGCCAAGGCCGTGCGCAAGCTCCAACACCCCGTTCGGAGCCGGCAACTGGAAGGCTTCGTTGACAGCCTGCCCGAGAACGCGTAAGCTATACGTACTCTCAAGCGAGGCCGTCGTGAGAAGATGTGGACCGATGCGGGCCGCAGACCCTGACCTGGCGAACGTGCGCACCCGGCAGCCGGCGGGCTGCCCGGCCCCCCTCGGGCGCTGTCGGACGCCTCGATGGCCCGACCTCGAAAGAGTTCGGGCCTTTCTTGTTGGGCCTTTCGACCTACTCCTCCCAGCCCGGATCGCAGCCCTGACTCGATGAAAGAAACGCTTCAACACATCCAGTCCGTGCAGAACCTGAGCCGCCGGATGGGTCAGATCCGAAGCAAGCTGGATGCCTCCTCCGCCAGGACGCGCGTGCAGGCAAAGCTCATCGAAGAGAAGCAGCGGCGCGCCGATCAGGTCCACAAGCAGCGCCTGGAGGCCACCAAGGAAGCCGACGCCAATCAATTGCAGATTGACGAAGCCGAGCAGGAGATCGCCCGCCTCAAGGTGCAGCTCAACGTCATCAAGCACCAGAAGGAATACGATGCGATCCAGCACGCCATCTTGAGCAACATAGCCGATATCCGGAAATGCGAAGACCAGGAACTGGCGGCCTTGCAGGCGATTGACGACCTGACGGAGGAGGAAGAACTCCTGAGGGCAGAGATACGCCAGTCCCAGTCAGCCCTGCAAGAGACCAGGGACGAGTCGGAAGGACAAGCCGCCGAACTCCACCAGCGCCTCCAGAAATTGCAGGAGGAGCAGCAGCAACTGCGCCAGCAGATAAACCCGAACGTCCTCGCAGCCTACGACAGACTGATACCCAGCCGTCACAACGACGCCATCGCCCCGGTGAAAAACCATACGTGCCGGGGCTGCTTCACGCGCGTCACCAAACAGACGGAGAATCTGCTGATGCGGGGCGAGAAGATCGTGTACTGCCATAGCTGCGGCCGTATGCTGATGTTGCCCGACTGAGGCCCCGCCCGCCGTCCCCTTCAAGTCAGCGTGCAGGGCGGTCCGTCACGTCGGGCGCGGCCCGAAGATGGCGGTCCCGATCCGCACCATGGTGGCCCCCTCTTCAACGGCGACACGGTACGAGTTCGTCATGCCCATCGAAAGGACTTCCATCCGGACGTTCGGCAGCTCAACCCCCTTGAGCCGCTCGAAAAGCTCTTTCATGCGCCGGAAATAGGGCCGCGCCTCTTCAGGATCCTCGCTGTACGGCTCCATCGTCATGAGCCCTTCGATCCGGATGTTCCCCAGTTCGCTCATCCGCCGCACGAACTCCTCTGCATCGTCGGGCGGGACGCCGTATTTGCTGCCCTCCCCGCCGACGTTGACTTCCACGTAGGCCCGCACCACGCCGCTTGCCCGCTGGCTGACGGCGCGCGCCAGCCGCCCCGAGTCCACGCTCTGAATGACGTCGAACAGGGGCAGCGCGCGCCTGACCTTGTTGCGCTGGAGGTGGCCGATCATGTGCAGTTCAACGCGCCCGGCCCCCTCCCCCAGTTCGGCGCGCAGGGCTTGGGCCTCCTGAACGTAGTTCTGCCCGATGATGGTCGCCCCGGCCTCGACTACCTGAGCCACCTCGGCGACGCTGCGCCCTTTGGCCGCCACAACCAGGGCCACGTCCTCAGCCAGAGACTGGCGAATGCGCAGGTAGTTCTCACCCGGAGTTGCCATGTGTGCGCCTGGACCTCGTATTCGTCCCGCCAGACGGTTCTGGGCCGGCCGAGCGGCGTGCCCGGTGGGCAAAGCTCGGCCTTTGGATCATCCCTCGCCCAGCGCTTCGCAAATCAGCCCGGCCACCTTCCGGCCGGACTCCAGCATCCCGCCGAAGATGGGACCCATGCGTGGCAGCCGGTAGGCGGTGCACACCGACATGCCCGCAACGTAGAGCCCCGGATAGACCTCGCCCGTCTTCTCCACCACCCCCGCCTCGGCGGTTTCAACGTCCATGAACCCCTCGCCGATGCCCTCGGGCAGGAAATCGGGCGCCCTCCGCCGCAGCATGCCGACCAGCTCCGCAGCATGCCCCGTGGCGTCCACCACCTTCCTCGCACCGAGGCAAACGGGGTCCACGTGGAGACCGGCCATCAGGATCGCCGTAGCGTTGATGACGACGCCGCAGACCACGCCGTCCTTGACGACGATGTCTTCGGCCTGCATGAGATTGAATATGGGGGCGCCCTCCTGCTCCGACTTGCAGGTCAGCACGGCCGCCAGCTCGACCGCGCCCGCCGTGTACAGGCCGCCGCTTCCCTGCACCCGCACGCCGAGTTCGTCCAGGATCTCCGTGTCTTCGACCACGATGATGTTCTGTCCGATGCCGCCGCCCCAGGTGCCCCCGCCGGTGCTCAGCCTCTTCTCAAGCACGACCGTCTTGATGCCCGCCTTCGCCAGGTAATAGGCGGCCGAGAGCCCCGCCGGACCGGCGCCCACGACGATCACATCGCTCTCCAGCGCGTCCAGCAGCTTCTGCGCATAGGCCTCAACGATTGCCCTGGTGATCTCAGTCTCTTTCATTCGTTCGCCTCGATCGGAACGCGGGGCGGCAAGGGTCCGCAGTCGCCGGCCTCCGCTGATAGCGTCCGCGTGTATTCTACGCCCCTGAACTCACCCCGTATTCTACCGTCGCGGGGAGAATCGTTCCAGAGCCTGCATGTAGCTCAGGCGCCCTCGCCTGAGGAAACCGACGCAGAAATCGCCGCAGCCGAGGGCGGCTGCGCTACATCCGGGCCTCCGTAGTTCCGGCAGGAGCGAAGGAGGCCCGCCTGAGAGATAACGGCGCTTGAGCCAATCCCCGCTTTTCTGAGCTTGTGGCGTAGGAT
>DAOVRD010000068.1 GCA_030628375.1 Planctomycetota bacterium | reverse complement strand
TCTGCAACGAGATCCGGGGGCTGGGCCTGAACATCCACCTGGAGAAGGAGAGGCTATAGAAGGGCCGGGCTGGGCCCTGCGCTGCTTCATCCAGCACGGCAAGATTGGCCGTCGGCAGCCCGAAGACAGGAACCGTCGGGCGGAGGCCGAAGGCTCAAAGCAGAGGTGTCCCGGCTGGTCTGACGAACGGGATCAACAAAACCTGAGCGGAGACCAAAGGCAATGCTGGACAGCAGTTACGATAGGATCAACCAGTACAAGGCAGTGAGAATCTCCCTTGCTTCGCCCGCCGACGTCCGCAGCTGGTCCTACGGCGAGGTGACCGAACCGGAGACCATAAACTACAGAACCTACCGTCCGGAGCGGGACGGCCTGTTCTGTGAGCGGATATTCGGCCCGGACAGGGACTGGGAGTGTAGCTGCGGCAAATATCGCGGCATGAAACACAAAGGGATTGTGTGCGACCGCTGCGGCGTCAAAGTGACCCACAGCCGGGTGCGGCGCAGTCGCATGGGCCACATCACCCTGGCTGCCCCCGTCGTGCACATCTGGTTCTTCAAGAGCATGCCCTGCCGCCTTGGCAATCTGCTCGCGATGAAGAGCACCGACCTGCAGCGCATTATCTACTTCCAGAGCTACGCCGTCACCGACCCCAAGGATACGCCGCTGGAGTACAAGCAGCTTCTCACCGAAGAGGAATACCGCGAAGCGCAGGAGCAGTACGGCGAACGCGCCTTCGAGGCCAAGATGGGCGCCGAATCCATACAAAGATTCCTCGGGGACCTCGATCTGGACACCCTCTGCGGCGAACTGCGCACCGAACTGAAGACCTGCTCCTCCAAGCAACGCTACAAGAAGATCGTCAAGCAGCTCACCGAAGCCGAGGCCCTCAGGGACAGCGTCAACCGCCCCGAATGGATAGTGCTGGAAGTCATACCGGTCATTCCGCCGGACCTGAGGCCGCTGGTTCTATTGGAGAGCGGCAACTTCGCCAGCAGCGATCTCAACGACCTGTATCGCCGCATCATCAACCGCAATAACCGGCTCAAGAAACTGCTCGACCTCAACGCGCCGGACGTCATCATCCGCAACGAGAAGCGCATGCTCCAGCAGGCGGTGGACGCCCTGTTCGACAACAACCGCTGCAAGCGTCCCGTCATGGGCAGCAGCAATCGTCCGCTGAAATCCCTGACGGACATGATCAGCGGCAAGCAGGGCCGCTTCCGCGAGAACCTGCTGGGCAAACGTGTGGACTACTCCGCCCGCAGCGTCATTGTGGTCGGACCGGAACTCAAGCTCCACCAGTGCGGACTGCCCAAGAAGATCGCCCTTGAACTCTACCAGCCCTTCATCATCCGCAAACTGAAAGAGAAAGGCATCGCCGACACGCTCAAGAACGCCAAGAAGGTCCTGGAGAAGAAAACGGACGAGGTCTGGGATGTCCTGGACGAGGTCATCGAGCGCCATCCAGTGCTTCTGAACCGCGCACCCACCCTGCACAGGATGGGCATTCAGGCCTTCGATCCGGTGCTTGTAGAAGGCAACGCCATCAAGTTGCATCCCCTGGTCTGCAAGGGCTTCAATGCGGACTTCGACGGCGACGCCATGGCCGTCCACCTGCCCCTGAGCGTGGAGGCCCAGATAGAGGCCAAGACGCTGATGATGGCGCCCCACAACGTCTTCACGCCGCAGAGCGGCCGTCCCCTCATCGGCCCCTCGCATGACATCGTACTGGGCTGCTACTACCTGACCATCGAGCCGCGCGAGAAGCAGGACACAATCAAGAACTTCAGCAACTTCGCAGAGGTCCACATGGCCCACGCCCAGGGCCGGGTCACACTGCACACACGGGTCAGGGTCAGGGCAGCCGGGATAGAGGAAGTGATCAGTGAAGACGACGCAACGCCTGAGCCCCTTGAGGGCCTGCTGGAGACCACCGTCGGCAAGATTGTCTTCAACGACATCCTGCCGGAAGGAATGCCCTTCTACAACTGCGCCCTGGCCAGCAGCGGTCTGAACCGCGTCATCCACGATTGCTACGAGCGCCTTGGACGGCAGAAGACGGTGGCGATGCTCGACGACATGAAGGACCTGGGCTTCCATACGGCCACACAGGCGGGCATCTCGTTCGCCATGCAAGACCTGAAGATGCCCCCCACAAAAGACCAGATCCTCAAGGACACCGAGGCGCTGGTCAAGAAGATCACCGACGCTTACCGCGAGGGCGCCATTACCGACATCGAACGGCGCCAGCGTGTCATTGACGAGTGGAACGCCGCCACCGACGCCGTAGCCAATCAGATGTTCCAGGAACTGGCAAACGACGAGCGGGACGGCAAGCCGTACCTGAACCCCGTCTACCTCATGATGGCGTCGGGTGCGAGAGGCAAGTCTCTCCAGATCAGCCAACTGGCGGGCATGCGGGGTCTGATGGCCAAGCCCAGCGGCCAGATCATCGAGACACCGATCAAGGCCAACTTCCGCGAAGGACTGGACGTGCTCGAGTACTTCAGCTCCACGCACGGGGCGCGCAAGGGACTTGCCGACACGGCCCTGAAGACCGCGGAGAGCGGCTACCTGACGCGCCGCCTGGCCGACGTGGCTCAGAACGTCATCATCACGGAGAAAAACTGCGGCACGGCCAATGGGATCACGAAGGGCCCGGTGTTGCGCGGCGACAAGATCGCCGTGTCGCTCCGGGACATCATCACCGGCCGAGTTGCAAGAGACAGCATCGTAGACCTGGTCAACGACGAGCTGATCGTTGGAGAGGATCAGTTGATCACGGAACAGATTGCGCGGCGCATCGAAGAGTTGGACGAACGGATGAAGATCCGCGTCCGCTCGCCTCTGACGTGCGAGGCCAGAAAAGGCGTCTGCGCCATGTGTTACGGCATGGACCTGGCCAGGAAAGAACTGGCCGAGCGCGGCCTGACCGCCGGCATCATCGCCGCTCAGTCCATCGGGGAGCCCGGCACCCAGCTCACCATGAAAACGTTCCACATCGGCGGGGTGGCCATCAGCGGCACGGAGGAAAGCGACATAACCGTCAGGCGCGGCGGCACTGTCCAGTATGAGAATCTTCAGGTCGTCGAGGATCCGGACAAACACCGCGTGTCCATCAGCCGTCACGGCGAAATGATCATCGCCGACGCCAAAGGTCGCGAACTGGACCGGCACAGCGTGCCCCTTGGCGCCAGAGTGTTGGTCAAAGAAGGCCGCAAAGTCAAGGCAGGCCAGAAGATCGTCCAGTGGGACTTGCACTTCACCCCGATCCTGGCCGAGATGCGCGGCAAAGTGCGCTACGAAGATCTGGTCGAAGGCAAGACTCTCAAGATCGAGCGCGACCAGGCCCACGGCACTACCCGCAAAGTCGTCATGGAACACAAGGGCGATATGCACCCGCAGATCCTGATAGCAAGTCCCAAAGGCGAGATCCTCAGCCTTTACCCGCTGCCCGAGAAGGCCATTGTGGAAGTCGAAGACGGCCAGAAGATCGGGGCGGGAAGGCGCCTGGCCCGAACCCTCCGCGAGGTGCAGAGGACCCAGGACATCACCGGCGGACTGCCCCGCGTTACCGAGCTGTTCGAGGCCCGCACACCAAAGGACCCGTCCGTCATAAGCGCAATAGAGGGCGTCGTCACGGAGATCGAGCGAAGGCGCAGCGGCACCGTCATTAAGGTCGAGGACCCGGAGACCGGAATGCAGTCCGAGCAGGTGGTTCCCCCCGGGAAGCACCTTCGAGTCAACCGCGGGGACAGCGTGAAGGCGGGACAGGCGCTCGTGGACGGCCCACTGGTGCTGGACGACATCCTGCGCATCAACGGAGAAGAGGCGCTGCACAACTACATGCTGCAGGAGACACAAAACGTCTACCGCACCCAGGACGCCACCATTGACGACAAACACTTCGAGATCATCATCGCGCAGATGACGCGCAGGGTGAAGATAACGGATCCCGGCGACACCAAGTTCCTGCCCGACGAACTGGTGGACAAGTTCGTGTTCCGCGACACCAACCAGAAGGTGAATGAACAGGACGCAGAGCCGGCGACCGCCGAGCCCGTTCTGCTGGGCATTACCAAGGCGGCCCTGCTCAGCGACAGCTTCATAAGCGCCGCCTCGTTCCAGAACACGACGCGCGTCCTGACCCGTGCCGCCATGGCCGGCAAGGTGGACACCCTGGAAGGGCTGAAGGAGAACGTGATCCTGGGCCACCTGATACCTTCGGGCACCGGTTTCCTGGAGTTCTCCAGCGCCGACGTCGAGAAGCTGGCGGCCCCGGCCGGCCTCAAAGAACTTGAAGCACCCGTGGAGACAAGTTAGAATAGCGCATCGGTGAACCGCTGTCGCGGCACTTTCAGCAACCGTAATAAGAGACGCCTTTCATGCCGACGATTAATCAACTGGTAAGAAAAGGGCGCAAGAAACAGGTCAGGAAGAGCAAGCGACCCGACCTGATGAAATGCCCCCAGAAGCGGGGTGTCTGCCTTTACGTCACGACGCGTCCGCCCAAGAAGCCCAACTCCGCACTGCGGAAAGTGGCCCGCGTCAGGCTGAGCAATGGCCGCGATGTGACCGCCTACATCCCCGGCGAATCGCACAATCTCCAGGAGCACAACATCGTCCTGGTGCGCGGCGGAAGAGTCAGGGACCTGCCGGGCGTGCGTTACCACATCATCCGCGGGACGCTGGACGCCATGGGCGTGCAGGGCCGCAAGCGCAGCAGATCCAAGTACGGGGTTAAGCAAGTCTCTTAAGAACGCGTCTCCGCGTCCTGGTGGGTCGCTGCCACGGGAAAGAAGAACCGATGCCACAAGAGTACGATCTCAACGACAAGTTCCTCCAGGCCGACCCCCGGCTCAAGAGCAAGCTGGTCAGCAAGTTCGTCAACTGCATGATGCATTGGGGCAAGAAAAGCGTGGCCCAGGGCATCTTCTACAAGGCGATGGACGTGGTCGTCGAACGCCTCGACAAGGAGGACGCGCTGGAGATCTTCGAGACGGCCGTTTCCAACGTCGCTCCGATTATCGAAGTGCGCTCGCGAAGGGTCGGGGGAATGACTTACCAGGTGCCGACGGAAGTGAGCGGCAAGCGGCGCATATCGCTGGCCATCCGATGGCTTATCGAGGCCGCCCGCAGTAAGAAGGGGCGTCCGATGTACCTGCGCCTCGCCGACGAGATCACCGACGCTTACCGCCGGCAGGGAAGCGCTTACGAAAGGCGTGAAAACGCCCACAAGATGGCCGAGGCGAACCGGGCTTTTGCTCACTTCTCCCTGCGACGCAGATAAACGGGAGATCATCAGGGCAGTCCCGTTGCTCCCTTCCTGGGGCCAAGAGGGCTGCCCTGTCGTTTTTGAAGGCCGTGGCCCGCAGGTGAACCGCCAATGGACCTGCACAAAGTCCGAAACATCGGGATAGCCGCCCACATAGACGCAGGAAAGACGACCGTCACCGAGCGCATCCTTTACTACACCGGCCGCGTGCACCGCATGGGCAACGTTGACGAAGGCACCGCCGCCATGGACTGGAAGCCCCAGGAACAGGAGCGCGGAATCACCATCGTCTCCGCCGCCACCACCTGCTTCTGGAAAACCGGCCAGGGGGGCAACGCCTCCCCCCGAAAGGACCCGCACCAGATAAACATAATCGACACGCCCGGCCACGTGGACTTCACGATGGAAGTGGAACGCTGCCTGCGCGTGCTGGACGGCGTGGTGGTGGTCTTCTGCGGCGTCGGGGGCGTGCAGGCCCAGAGCGAGACCGTCTGGCACCAGGCGCAGCGCTACGGAGTGCCCCGCATCTGCTTCGTCAACAAGATGGACCGCCTGGGCAGCGATTTCCTGCGCGTCGTATCGGACATCGGCCAGCGGCTCGCCGCCAACCCCGTCCCGCTGCAACTCCCCCTGGGCAAAGAGAGCGACTTCAGGGGCGTCATTGACCTGATACACGGCGAGGCGGTGGTCTTCAAAGACGAGACCCTCGGCGCGGAGTACGAAGTCCAGGACATCCCGCCGCAGTATCAGGACCAGGCGCAGCACTGGCGGGCCCACCTCGTGGAAGCCCTCGCCGAACAGGTGGAATGGATGGCCGACAAGTTCCTGGCCGAACAGCCCGTCGGCCCCGCCGACATAGAGGCCGCCACGCGGGAGGCATGCATAGCCGGCACCATCCAGCCGGTCTTGTGCGGCGCGGCGCTGCGCAACCGCGGCGTTCAACAACTCCTGGACGCCATCTGCCGGTACCTCCCTTCCCCTGCCGACGTGCCCGCCGTCGTGGGCACCGACCCGAAGTCGGGACAGAAGGTGGAGCGCACCGCAGGCGAGGCAGAGCCGCTGAGCGCCATCGCGTTCAAGATTCAGGACGAGAAGCACGGCGACCTCTACTTCATCCGTCTCTACAGCGGGGTATTGCGGCAACGATCCCGCGTCTTCAATTCAAACCAGGGCAAGATGGAACACGTCACCCGCCTCTACCGCATGCACGCGAACGCCCGCGAGCAGATCGAGGAGGCGGGGCCCGGCTCCATCGTCGCTGCCACCGGCCCGAAGTTCACCGTCACCGGCGACACGCTGTGCGACAGAAAAAAGCCCGTCATCTACGAACGGATGCACATACCGGAGACGGTCATTTCGATGGCCATCGAGCCCAGAACCCAGGCGGACAAACGAAAGCTGGACGATGCGCTGGCGCGGTTGGCGCGGGAGGATCCCACGTTCCGCCAGGCCCTTGACAGGCAGACGGGGCAACTGCTGATCAGCGGCATGGGCGAGCTCCACCTGGACATAATCCGTGATCGCCTGCTGCGGGAGTTCAACGTGGACGCTCGGGTGGGGCAGCCGCGCGTCTCCTACCGCGAAAGCCTGGGGAGCCCCGTAACCATCGAGGAGACGTTCCAGAGGGAGAGCGAAGGTCGCGGCCAGTTTGCTCGGGTTGTCATTTCGTTTGCGCGTGCGCAGACGGCCTCCGGCCTGGAGTTCGAGAACCGGGCCCCCAAGGACGTCATAAGCCGCCATTTCGTGCGCGCGGTGCAGCGCGCCCTGACGCAGAGCGCGTCCGGCGTGCTCTTCGGCTTCCCGCTCATCAACGTCAAGGCCACGCTGCTGGACGCCAGCACCCACCCGACGGACTCGACGGAGCTGGCCTTCGAAGCGGCCGCGTCAGGGGCGCAAAGGCGGGCGCTCGAAGAGGGCGGCTGCAAGTTGTATGAGCCCTACATGCGTCTGGAGATCGTCACGCCCGAAGACAACTTCGGGGACGTCATCAGTTACATCAACAGTTGCCGGGGGGCCATCCAGGAGGTGATCCCCCGACACTCGCTCCGAGTCCTGCGCGCAGTGGGTCCCCTGGCGGAGCTGTTTGGCTTTGCCACTACGCTGCGTTCTCTCACGCAGGGACGCGGCACCTACACCATCGAGCCGCTGGAGTACAGAGCGGCGCCGCCAAACGCGCTTGACTTCGCCTGAGCGGCCCCCTATCCTCTTGGCCCTGTCCGGACCTGCCCTGATCCTGCATTCTTTCCGCACTTTCCGTTACGCGTTCGTGCGCGCCACAAGGGGGATCCGATGAGTCGGGGCACCTGCCGCGTCACTTTCCAGCCTGAGGGCAGAACCGTCTTCGTCCTGCGCGGCACCAAGTTGATCGAGGCGGCCGGGCAGGCCGGCATCATTCTCAACCAACCATGCGGCGGAGAGGGCACCTGCGGGAAGTGCCGCGTCGAAGTGACGGACGACGCGCCCCAGCCGACTTCCGCCGACCGAGTGCACCTGACCGAAGGGCAGCTCACGGACGGCTGGCGGCTGGCGTGTCAGCTCGAGATCGCCAGCGACATGGTCGTCTCCGTTCCGCAGGAAACACGCTTCTTCGAGCAGGTCGTGCTTACCGAAGGCAAGGCGCTCAGACACCCCTTCCGGCCAAACGTGCGCAAGAAGCTCGTGACCCTGGCCGAACCGACCGTGGCGGACCAGCGCAGCGACGTGGACCGACTCCAGGCGGCCCTGGGCGAAGACGGGCTTGAAGTCGAACTGCCCCTCATCAGGGCTCTTCCTGCCATTGTGAGAAGCGGCGGGCCGGAGGTGACGGCCGTCCTCCAGGGCGAGACAATCCAGTGGGTCGAGGCCGGCGACACAACCGGGCAGTTGTGGGGAGTGGCCTTCGACATCGGCACCACAACCATCGTGGGCGCCCTGATGAACCTGCCCCCCCCGCCCCAGGCTGACCTCCAGAAGGTGGCCAGCCGCACGAACCCCCAGGTGCACTTCGGCGACGACGTCGTCAGCCGCATCAGCTACATCGAGCAAAACGCGAACGGGCTGGAGAAGATGCGTGAGCGATTGCTCACGTGCCTCAACGACATTATGGCGGAACTGTGCTCGGCCGCCGGCATCGAACACGACTCCATCTATGAGGCCACTGCGGTCGGCAACACGACCATGAGCCACATCTTCCTGGGAGTTGATCCCAGCCCCATCGCGCATGCTCCTTACGTGGCGGTCTTGAGGGGATCGGTGGATGCAAGGGCGTGCGACATCGGCCTGCACATCAACCGCCACGCCAACCTGCACGTCCTGCCCAACATCGCCGGCTTCGTCGGCAGTGACACTGTCGCCCTCATCCTTGCCTCCGGCATGGCTTGTGGGGAAGAGGTGCAACTGGGCATTGACATCGGCACAAACGGCGAGGTCGTTATCGGCAACCGGGACAGGCTGATCGCCTGCTCTTGTGCGGCCGGACCGGCCTTCGAGGGAGCGCGCATCCAGCACGGCATGAGGGCCACTGAGGGCGCCATCAGCAAGGTCGTAGTCAACCAGGAGGTCGAGGTCGCCGTGATCGGCGGGGGCAAGGCAAGCGGCATCTGCGGAAGCGGCATCATTGACGCCGTCGCGGAGCTGCTCGACGCGGGCATCATAGACCCGACGGGCCGCATCACCAACCCGGAGGACGCCGGCGACGTGCCTGAGCCGCTCCGCCGCGCAATAGTCACCTTCGAAGACCAACCGGCAGTCGTCCTGGTGGACGCAGCTCAGACCAGGACGGGCGGGCCGGTGCTGCTCAGCCAGCGCGACGTGCGCGAGGTCCAGCTTGCCAAGGCCGCCATCCGGGCCGGCACTGAGGTGATCGCCGCGGAGTACGGCGTAGCACCTGAAGAGATCTCCAGGGTGCTGCTGGCCGGTGGCTTCGGGAACTTCATCCGCCGTTCCCACGCGAAGCGCGTCGGCCTGCTGCCCGACATCAGCACCGACCGGATAGACTTCATCGGCAACGCCGCTGCCACCGGCGCCAAGACGGCCCTGATCTGTCGGGACAGTCGCCAGGAAGCCGAACGCATCAGCCGCGAGACCCAGTACGTTGAACTGGCCGCCCGTCCCGACTTCCAGGCCGCCTACATGGAAGCCATGATGTTCCCCCCCAGGGCATGACGGCTGCGAGGGGGCCATCCCACCGTCCGTCCTGCCCGGGCCCCTTCCCGGAACGGAGGCGGGGCGATGCGGCCAAAAGGAATCGGGCGTGGGTCCACGCCCGCAGGATTCGCACGAAGAACGGCCCGGGCCGCCCTCAGATATTCACGATCTCGTCGGTTTTCTTCTGGAGGGTCTCGTCTATCTGACCTTCGTACTGGTCGGTGAGTTCCTGCACGTCGTCCTTGGCGCGGCGGCAGTCGTCCTCGCCAATGGACGACGCCTTGCGTTCCTTGTCGAGGTGCCGATTGGCATCCCGCCGGATGTTGCGCACGGCGATCCGGGCCTCTTCCGCCATGCCTTTGACGCGACCGGCGAGCTGCTCGCGCCGTTCCTGGCTCAGGCTGGGTATGCTCAATCGGATGACCCTGCCGTCGCTCTGGGGGTTGATGCCGATGTCGCTGGCCTGTATCGCCTTCTCGACGTTCTCCAGGCTGGCGGGGTCGTACGGCTTGACGACGATAAGCTGCGGGTCGGGCACGGCGATCTGCGCAAGCTGCTTCAGCGGCGTCAGTGAACCGTAGTAGTCAACTCGAATGGATTCCACCAGCCCGGCGCTGGCGCTGCCGGTGCGGATGCCGCGCGCGGCGTCCGCGAAGACCTGGACCGCCTTCTCCATACGTTCTTCAGCGTCAAGGAGCACATCGTCAACGTCCATCCTCACCGCCCCCTATCAGCGTGCCCACCGGTTCGCCAAGCGCCGCCCGCCGGATGTTGCCCTCGACGGCATAGTTGAACACGCGGACCGGCAGGCCGTGTGCCATACACAAGGAGATCGCCGTCAGGTCCATCACTGCGAGCTTCCGCTCCAGCACTTCCTCGTAAGAGATCCGCTCGAACAACTCCGCCTCCAAATTCGTCTCCGGGTCGTCCGAGTAAACGCCGTCCACCCGAGTGGCTTTGAGAACCAGGTCCGCGCCGAGCTCGCACGCCCGCAGCGCAGCCGCCGTATCCGTGGTAAACAGCGGATTGCCGGTGCCACCGGCCAGCAACACGATCTTCCCGCCCTCCAGGTCGGCCACGCACCTGTCCGGCCGTATTATGGAGACCATCGGCGGCACGGCAAAGGCGCCGTAATGGACGACGGGGACCTTCATCTCCTCCAGACGGTCCCGCAGCACAAGCGTGTTGATCACGGTGGCCAGCATCCCCGCGTAGTCGGCGCGGATGCGCCCCTGCCCCTGGGGACAGAACCGGCCGCCGCGCATGATGTTGCCCCCGCCGACGACGACGGCAATCTGCGCACCGGCGCGGCCGGCCTCACTGAGTTCGTCCGCTATGAAGCCAACGGCGTCGGCGTCAAAGACGGCCGCCTCCGTGCCGGCAAACACATCACCGCTGAGCTTCAACAGGACGCGTCTTGGTTTGGCCCCCTGCCCCATGCCGGCGACCCTCGCTGCCCGAAAGCTCCACCAGGCGCGGCGCCTCTAGTCCTCGGAGTTGCGACCCAGTTCCATCCTGACGAAGCGCCTTACCTCGACTTTCTCTCCGAGCCTGGCTATGGTTTCCTTGATCAGGTCGTCCACGGTGCGCGCGTCGTCACGGATGTAGGGCTGCCGCACCAGGCAGACCTGTTCGTAGAACTTCTCCATCTTGCCGTCCGCGATTCGCTCGCGGACCTGTTCCGGCTTATCAGCGAACTGCTGGCGGTAGATCTTGCGCTCGGCCTCCAGCGTTTCCTCGGGCAGGTCTTCGGGCCGGATCACCCGCGGATTCATGGCCGCCACCTGCAAGGCAAGCTCCCCGGCCAGATTGCGGAATTCCTCGTTGCGGGCCACGAAATCGGTCTCGCAGGCCAGCTCCAGCAGAACGCCGATCCTGCCATCGCCATGGACGTACGATATGATGATGCCCTCGGCGGTGACCCGGCTGCCTTTCGCGAGCGCCTTCGCCAGTCCCTTCTCGCGCAGGAAGGTGACAGCTTTGTCCTGATCGCCTGCCGCCTCTGTAAGCGCCCGCTTGCAGTCCATCAGGCCGGCGCCGGTCTTGTCACGCAGTTCCTTCACCTGTTGGGCCGTTACTGCCACGTATCGCTCCGGGATGTCTACAGGTTCGCTGTGGGTTCTGGTGCGTCACTTACTGGAGCCGCAGGGTGCCGACCAGCCGCGCACGTGGGAAGGCCAGGCATCCCGGCAGCCGGTGCAAGACTCCTAGGGGGGCTCCTCCCCTTCCTCGGGACCGCTTCCAGAGTCTTCGGGCTCGACCTCGGCCGCCGCGGTCCCTTCCCCGGTTTTCTCCGAGTCATCCGCGCCACTGTCCGCCTGTTCAGACTCGGAAGGCGCCGGCGCGTCGGCTTCCGCCGCGCCTTCTTCCAGCTCTGTGCTCTCGGCCTCAGGCACCGCCTCCCCCGATGGGCCGGCAGGCTCATCCCCCGTTCCACGAAGAACGCCGTCGGCCATCACGCTGAGGTAGATCTCAATAGCGGCGATGGAGTCGTCGTTACCGGGCACGACCACATCTATCTCCGCGGGCTCACCGTCGGTGTCCGTCAGGGCGACAATGGGGATCTCGAGCTTAACCGCCTCCTTGACGGCAATGCGTTCCTGTGCCGGGTCCACAACGACCAGCAGGCCCGGCATCCTGTCCATCTTTCTCACACCGCCCAGATTCCGCAGTATCTTACGCTTCTCGCGGCGCAAGGACGAGATCATCTTCTTGCTGTACAGGTCGATCTGGCCGGTCTCCTCCATCTCCTCCAGTTCAACGAGCCTATCGAGGCGTTTTCGCACGGTGGTGTAATTGGTGAGCAGACCGCCAGGCCACCTTTCGGCGACGTAGGGGGAGTTGCAGCGCCGGGCTTCGCGTTCTACCAGGCCGGCTGCCTGCTTCTTGGTCCCCACGAAAAGGATGGATTCGCCCTTAGCCCCGATCGCTTCGGTGAGTTTCCCGGCGGCTATCAGACCGCGCAGGGTCTCCATCAGGTCAATGATGTGGATCTGGTTGCGCTGTTTGAAGATGTACGGCTTCATCGCCGGATTCCAACGACTGCTCCGATGGCCGAAATGGAACCCGGCCTTGATCAAGTCCCGAATGTTCAGCGTCGCCAAGGGCCTCTCCCAGAAGAATCCATATGCCGTTTCGTTCAACGGAGTATGCAGCTTCCGCCCGCGGGCATAGCGCCGGCATATTATGTACGCATTATGCCCCGCGAGATGGAGCTGGCTTAGAGAACAAAAGGCGAGTCCACGCCCGGAGTTGCGACGACTCACTATAATGCAGACAGGCCGACCTGTCAAGCAAACGCCCGCTCAGCAGCCCGTCAAGCCCCCCGCGGCCGGAGCAGGCAAAGCTGCACGCGCAAACCGCAGCGACTCAGAGCACGGGGGAGCCGGGCGAAATGTCCCTGTCGAATGTCAGCAAGACGATCTTGTCCGCCTCCTGCGCGGCCAGGAGCATGCCGTCGCTCTGCACGCCCCGCAGCCGGGCGGGTTCCAGATTGGTGACCACGACAATGAGCTTGCCTTCCAACTCCTCGGCGGCGTAGTGGCCCTTCAGACCGGCCACAAGCGTGCGCGGGGATTCCTCGCCAACGTCGGCCCTGATGATTATCAACTTGTCGGCGTTGGGATGATCCTCGACCGCCACGACTCTGCCGACCTTTATCTCCACCTTCTGGAAGTCCTGAAAGCTTATCATCCGGGCACTCCTTTGCAGTGAACAGAATTCATCGTCCGACTCAGCGCCATCGCACAGACACAGAAAACGAGGAGAAAGTCGATCACCACCGGCCGTTACGAGATGGCTTCCCGAGCGGCCCGGCGCACGAGGTCCGTCGGCACCCCCTCGCGCTCCACCCACCGCCCGATGTCGGAGAGCAGCACGAAACGGTTCCGGCCGGCTATGAACTTCTTGTCGTGCGCCATGAACGCCAGAACACGTTCCAGTTCGACCCCCTCGGCGCGCACCGGAAGCCCCGCACGGACGACCAGATCGCGCAGGCGCGCCTCCACCTCCGCCTCGCAGAGCCCGCTCGCCACCGACATGCGCGCCGCCGCCACCATGCCGACTGCAACGCTCTCGCCGTGGGTCAGCCGGCCGTCGGCCGCCTTCTCGATGGCATGGCCGAGCGTGTGGCCGAAGTTGAGGCAGACCCGCACGTGCGCCCTGTCCAGCTCGTCCTGCCGTACGACCTCCGCCTTCAACTCCACGCACCTGGACACAATCCGCGTGAGGACCGCCGCCTCCAGGCCCAGCGCCTCCTCGACCGATTCCTCCAGGAACTGGAAGAGGTCGGCGTCCAGGATAGCGCCGTACTTGATGACCTCGGCCATGCCGGAACGGACCTCGCGCTCGGGCAAGGTCCTCAGCGTGCCCAGATCAACGTAGACGAGGCGCGGCTGGTAGAACGCGCCGACCAGGTTCTTGCCCTCGGGCAGGTTGACGGCCGTCTTGCCCCCCACGCTGCTGTCAACGGCGGCCAGAAGGGTGGTGGGAACCTGCACGTAAGGCACACCCCTGCGAAAGGACGCGGCCGCGAAGCCGCCAAGGTCCCCAATGACACCGCCGCCGAGGGTCACCACGGCCGGCTCGATGGAGGGATCTGGTGCGAAACGTGCAAGCCACCGAACCGCCGCCGCGAAGTTGTCCAGGCTCTTGTTCTCCTCCCCGTCCGGGACGTCCCAGCGGCCGACGCTCGTGATCCCCGCCTCGTGTAGCGCCCCTTCGACTGTGTCGTAGTAGAGGCCCCCGATCCTGGGGCTGGTGATAACGGCCACGTTGTCGCTGGCCAGGCCGCGCTCCTTCATCGCCTCACCCAGGCCAGGCAGGCAGTCGAAGCCGATCAGTATGTCGTAGGATCGCTTGCCAAGCTCAACGCCAATTGCTTCCATGTCGCAGGCCCTTCAGACGTTCGCCGCACCGTCGGCCGGGGAGTGCTTCGCCCCCCCAGCGCAAACTCGCCTAAGTATACTGCGCCCTGCCGCCTGCCGCCAGCTTAGGCCCGGGAAAGCAAAGCGGGCAGCAAGCGGGGCGAGACGCCCCGCCTACCCGTTACGGGTAGCCCCCGGCGTCTCGCCGGGGGCCCAAGAATAGAAGGTTCCCGGTTGAACAGCACACTACACCGGCTCACAGAGCGCCAGCAGGTCTTCGACTCCAGCCGTGGCCAGCGCCACCACCGTATCGGCTGCGCCGTAGTAGAT
>DAOVRD010000311.1 GCA_030628375.1 Planctomycetota bacterium | reverse complement strand
TTTCTGTCTGGACACGTTCGGTCCGTACAGGGATGGCGTGGACGACATGATCGAGGCCGCCGCGAACTGGGTGATGATGGGGGGCGAAGACTGGGACAAGCCGACCATGTTCGGCAAAGTAGTCCGGGATTACTGAATACAAGGCCACGCGAATGCGCGATGGTCCGGCGGCACCGTTCTCGTAGGGGCGGTTCGCGAACCGCCCCTACACTCCGAAACTGCGACGCTGATCTTTCACGCCGGCCGTTGGCTGGCGCGCATCAGGCGGTCCAGCATGAGAAGGCGGTGGCGTTGGATCTCCTCCCCGTACTTCGCGTCCTCGATCGCGTTATGGCGCTCCAGTGGGTCCTCCTGGAGGTCGAAGAATTGCTCGCGTTCGCCGAGTCCCCAGAAGGCGTACTTGTAACGTTCCGTTCGGGCGCACACGCCTCTCCTTGAGCGGTCGCCGCTGGTGAACCCGCAGAGGGCCATTTCCTTGCCGGTGCCGGTCCCCTCGATCGGCGGCCTCAGGCTCTGCGCCGACATCCCGGACGGCACCTCGGCCCCCGCGTAGTCCAACACCGTCGGCGCGATGTCGAACGTCTCCACCAGGCCATCCACGACGCGGCCCGTGCCGACGCCGCCGGGGGGCGCCACGATCAGGGGCACTCGGATTATGGGTTCGTGGAAACTGCCCTTCCCGAGCCGGCCGAACTCATAGAGCATCTCTCCGTGGTCAGAGGCGAAGATGATGAGTGTGTTCTCCAGCAGGCCCCGTTCCTGCATGACGCCCCACATCCGGCCCAGCATGTCGTCTATCAGCGTGACCAGGCCCCAATAGTAGGCGCAGAATCTCCGTGCGACGGCGTCCATTTCGGGGGTGGTCTCGCGGGGGTTCCCGTTCTCGTCCACACCATAGTTGGGCGGTAGCTCGACTTCGTCCACCGGGTACATGGTGTCGTACGGAGCGGGCGGATCAATCGGCGGGTGCGGCCCGCAGAATCCGCACCAAACGAAGAACGGCCTCGTGTGATCGCGCTTCAGGAACTCAATGGTGTTGTCGGCGATCCAGTAGTCCACGTACTCCTCCAGCGGCAGGACGTTGGGAAGTGCCGTGGCGTACTTGCCGTAGTCCGGATGACGGCGTTGCTCGTAGATGGCTTCATAGGCGCCGGGATGGCGTTCTTCCAGCCACGCGGCGTAGTCCCGCCCCAGCGGCCCCAGTCCGATCGGCAGCCCCGCGGATTTTCTCCATCGTGCCCCCTTGCCGCCGGTCAGAATCTGCTCGTGGAAGCCGCGTTCCGGCATCATGTGAATCTTGCCGAAGGCCGCCGTGTGATACCCCGCGTTCTGGAGCCGTTCCTGGATCGTCAGTTCCCACGGGGGAAGTCCCGGCGTGTCATCAATGATAGGCTCCATGTAATCCACGCCGTGCTGACGCGTGTAGCGGCCCGTCATCATGCACGCGCGGTTGGTGATGCAGATCGGGCTCTGCACGATGGCGTTCCTGAAGAAAGCGCCCCGCTGGGCGAGCGCGTCGAGGTTCGGGGTCCGGACGCAGGAGACGCCGCTCGCGCCCACGGTATCGTAGCGCTGCTGGTCGCTCGTTATCACAAGAATGTTCGGCCGTGACTGATTGTTCATCGCTCTCTGTTGCCTCTATCTTCCGTCAGAACGTGGCACTCTTACGGACCTCGTCCGTCACCCACACGACCTGCCTGGCCTGATCCGGCGTGATAGGGAACGGCTCGCCTTCCCTCAGCGTCGTGTAGACCAGTTCGTAGAACGCCGGCGTCGGCCGGGAAGGAGCAACCGGGAATGTCTCTTCCTGCCAGGGCAGCGTCTCGGGGTTCCCGTATGGGTGGTCCTGTGGCGGGCTCTCCGGATGCAGGTCCAGCGGCAGCGCTTCTGAGGGATCGTACCGGCGCACCGTCACTTCTTTGCTGTCGCACACCAGCGTTCCGCGCGTGCCCATGACACGGTAGTGCGGCTCTCCGAGAGCGACGCCGCCGCTTATCTCGATCTCCACCAGGAGGCCCGATCTGCCTTGCAGGATGATCTTGACGTGGTCGTCGGCGTCTCCGGCGCACACCACCCGTTTGAGTTCTCCGTAGACGTTCTCCACCTGGCCGCCGAGGAACATCAGGGCGTGGTCTATGATGTGCGGGCCCCAGTTGTTCAACTGTCCCCCGCCGAACTCCTTCATGGTCTGCCAGTCGTTGCGGCGGTTGAAACTGTGCCGGCACAGTTTGATCTCGAAGACCTCGCCCAGTATGCCGCTTTCGATGATCTCCTGGACGTGGAGGAACGCCGGATTGTGGCGCATGTTCTGCCGCACCAGCAGTTGACCTGCGGCCCTCTTGTCCGCTTCGACCAGCCGATCCGCCTCGTCCAGGTTCACGACAATCGGCTTCTCCAGCACGACGTGTTTGCCGGCTTCCAGGGCGGCGACGCCGATCTCGGCATGTGTGTCAGATCGTGTGGCGATGGCTACCAGCTCGACGTTTCCGTCGTTTAACAGGTCTTCGTAGCGTGAGTAGCCTTTCGCGTCGAACTCCTGGGCCAGTTGCTCGACCCTTTCGGGGATCGTGTCGCAGCCGGCCACGATGCGGAAGCCGTCCAGTGGGCGCAGTTCACGCACGTGCATTGCCCATCCGGCTCGTCCCAGCCCAACAATGCCGATCCTGACGGGGTCCTTCTGGGTCATGCTCGTCCTCCTTCTGCGCAAGAGTCTTCGCGCCTCAAAGTGCCCGGAACCGCGTTGCTCCTCGGCAAGATCGCTTCTCCCGGCCTCGCGGCGCAAGACTACGCGACCGCCGCTGGCCTGTCAAGCCGCCGCTCAGCGTAATGCTTCCCTGGCGGCGAGGTAGCCCCATATGTAAGCGTTCTGCGCCATGCGCGTTTGCACGGTGAACTCGCACATGGGCGGATACCAGAACACGTCCCAGTACGCCTCGATGGTAGGCCACTGCTGGACCGGCGGATGGCAGTATCGGGCGACGATCTTCTGGGCCCAGTAGTCCTTGTGTCGTTCCACGTCGACCGGCCCGGCTACCGTGATGCCGGGCGGCGGGGGCTGGCGGGTTATGCGGGAGTCAATGTGCAGCGGATGCCGGGGGCTCTCGTGTCCCAGGCCCGTGGTGTAGCAGATGTTGACCGGATTGGCGCCCGCCCCGGTCTGGCTGGCGAGGACGGCGGCGCGGAGGTACTTCACGTCGCCCGTCAGGCGATGAGCGCGGACCAGGCTGATTGCGTCGGGCACTGCCAGGGGCCCAAAAACGACGGGCTGCCATTCGTACTTCGCCCAGCGGAACCCCGACCTCCGGGTGCTCTCCGCTCGGGCGTCCGCTTCGCGCAGTGTCGCGGCCCGGCAGGTTCGCTTCACCTGCGCGTCCATGCCCGGACGGTCCGTGCGCACGTAGACCCACGCCGCCTCCCGCTGCTCGTGGTGCTGCCACTGGAACAGGACGGCCTCAGGGTCCTTGAACGCCGTGGTGGCCAGGAACACCTCGTGCCATTGGGGCTCTCCTGTAAGGCGGAACATCTCGGCGGCCGCCAGGTTGCGATCGTCGTTGACGGCGTGGGGGTATTCCTTGCGCTCCGGGAGATGGTCCTCCGCCCACCGCATGGCCAGGGCCGCGCTTTCGCGGTAGACGCGCGCCAGGTCCGGATTGCGCGACTCGAGCCAGTGCGCCGCCCGCGCCGAAAGGCCCGCGTAGACGTGGCTCGACCAGATGCCGGGCGCGTAGGCCATTACGTCGAGCGACTCCTGCCAGCTCCCCTCGCCGTGCCGCGGATGCTCCGAGGATTCGATGCCGCCCCGGATGCCGCCCTCGGGGGTCTGCATCCGCCGGTAGCAGTCCAGATTGAACAGCGCTTCGCTGACCACGTCCGGCAGCCCGTCGTTCGACTCGGGGATATTGAGCGAGAGCCCGCTGAAGTAGTCGGGGAACAGTTCGGCCAGCTCGATCAGATAGCGGGAAACGCGCAGGTGCTGGATGCGGCGATCCCAGTCGCCGGCGTCCATGTAGCCGCCCCAGGCATCGGCCACTATCCGGTCGGTCTTGCCCTTGACCAGGTTGCCGAAGTTGTTGTTGTCCGTGCCCAGAGCGTTCAGGCCGTTGCCGCTGTCCATCAGGGGGCACGACGAATGGTAGACCCTGACCCCGTCGTCCGGGTGGAAAGGGCGGGGGCGCGTGTACGCCGTGTGGGGCGGCCCAAGCTCTATGCCGCTGCGTTGGTGGTAGAAACCGCGCACGGACACTGCGAACGCTTTGCGCCACACGTCGTCGGCTATCTCGAACGGATAGGAGCAACCGACGCCCTCGACGCACACGCGATAGGTGCCCGGCGCGCTGAGGGCGCTGAGGTCCATCTCGTAGACGTCGGTGCCGTTGTAGTTCTTCTTATAGGCGTCCTCTGTGTTGTCGTCCGCCGCTTTCGACAGCTTGACCTGGCCGCCGAGCGCGATCCGACCGGTCCCGTCGTCCAGCACGCGGAAGGCGAGCGGCTCGTCGTAGGTGAGCGGACCCCCGCTGCCGAGCCAGCACGAGAGGAAGGCCACCTTGGCCGGATCGTCGGGCCGGAAGCCGAGATGGCTGACGTGCACCGCTTCGCTGCGCCGCCGGGCCGGATCGTGCCGGAAGATCACGTCCTGCAAATTGACGCCCTGGCACTCGATCCTGTATCGGCAGCCGGGTTTGAGGGGGCCGGGCAGCTCCAGGTAGATCACGTGCCGGATCGGCGCCAGGTACGGCCATCCCCCCCAGCGTCCGAAGTCGGACGGCTTGCTCTTGCGATACACGGCCAGGGGCGTCAGTCCATCCGAATACGCCGGGTCGTCCGAGGACTTGATCGTGTAACTGGCCGGCATGTCCGCGTGCTCGGTATC
>DAOVRD010000208.1 GCA_030628375.1 Planctomycetota bacterium | reverse complement strand
TGGCATGTTGCTGATCCGGGGCGGCGCCGCGGCCAAAGTGGACACGCGGACGGAGTTCTTCCCCATGTCAGCCGCCTACGCGTCCTGGCATCCCAGCGGTCAGGTGCTGGCGTTCTCGATGAACAAGGTGAGGCAGTTCTTTCACAGCTCCCGCGCGGAGGTCCGGGACGTCTGCGACCTCGAGTCGGATCTCGCCATATACCTGCTTGAGACCAACACCGTGACGTCTACGGCGAGCATTACGGATCCGGATGCAATTGAGAGCTACCCGGGCTGGTCGGCGGATGGCCGGTGGCTTTACTTCTGCAGCGCGCCCATACTGTGGTCCGATCGCAAGATGGTTCCCCCGGAGCACTACGACCAGGTGCGGTATAGCCTGATGCGGATTCCATACGACCTTGCCACCGGCGGCTGGGGGCCGGTCGAGACGGTGCTTCCGTCTGCGGAGACGGGTCTGAGCATTCTTCAGCCCAAGGCTTCGCCGGACGGCAGGTTCCTGCTGTTCAGCATGTGCGATCATGGTGTCTTCCCCATCTACCAGAGCAGCACTGACTTGTATCTGATGGACCTTGAGACGGGCCAGCACAGGCGCCTGGCGTGCAACAGCGAGCGGTGCGATTCCTGGCATTCCTGGTCAAGCAACAGTCGCTGGGTCGTCTTCAGCAGCAAGAGGGACGACGGCTTGTTCGCCAGACCGTACTTCACCTACATTGACCAGTCGGGCAGGTCTCACAAGCCCTTTGTGCTGCCACAGAAGGACCCGACGTTCTACGAATCACTTGTGAAGACTTATAACGTGCCGGAACTCATTCGTGAGCCTTGTGCCATAACGGGAGAGGAACTCGCGCGAGTCATTCGTTCGTCTGAGTGGGTCCAGGGCAGTCCGCCTATCACTGCCGCGACGCCGCCTGGCGCGCCGCCGTCGGCTCGCCGGCCCGGGTTTGATCGCCCCGACGAGACGCCGGGCAACGAATGGGATTCGTATGAGGTCTTCCAAGGCGGAGAACTTGCTCCATGAGGACGTCTGCGGGCCCCGACGCGTCATCTGCTTTGCCGGAACATCCCCGGCGCACGCCGGCCCTTCCGGTGCGTTCGGCCCTGTTCCTGGTCTTGTTCTTCTTCTATGTCTGGCTGCGCGTTGATCCCGGTCTTGTCTACTACGCGCACATGATTACGGCCGACTTTCCCTTCTTCTCGCGCAACGCGGCGTTCCTTGCAGATCTGCTGGCCTATCCGGGCGGGGTTGTCGAATACGTGTCGGCGGGACTGTCTCAGTTGTATTACTACTCCTGGATCGGGGCGTTGATTGCCACGGCTGTGGCGGGGCTTCTCAGCTTGACGGCCTGGCTGCTTGTTCGTGCGGTGACCGGGAGGCCTCCACGTTTCTTGCACTTCGTTCCGCCGGTCCTGGTTTTGGTCTGCTGCGGTCGTTACGCCCACTTGCTGACCGGCTGCATGGCGGTGTTGAGTGCAACGGCGGCGGCGTGCCTCTATGTGTGGCTGCCCGTAGGGGTCCCGTCGCTGCGATTCGCAGTCTTCCTGGTTCTGTCTTGCGTCCTGTACTACGTTGCCGGCGGCGCCTATCTGCTCTACGCGGTCGTGTGCGCGCTTTTCGAGTTGTTCCGGTGGCGACGGCGCGTTCTGGGGGCCTTGTGCATTCTCGCCGGGGCAGCGGTCCCTTATGTCATTGGTCGGCATGTGCTGCTGGTTCGCATTGCGGATGCCTATGGGCGCCTGCTGCCGTTCCGGGGCGGTCGGCGCTGGCAGACGGAGGTCCTCATTGCCTGTCTTTACCTGTTCTATCCAGTAGCACTGCTGCTGACGATGGTCTGGCGCACGCTGGCCGCCCGAAAGCGGCAAGCGCGGGACAGTGCGCAGGGACGTGTGGCCGCCGGGCCATCCCGGGGCGCCGCAGAGGGCACGCGTCGGTGGCTGCTGGAGACCGTGCTGGTCCTCGCGGCGGCGGGGGCGGTCGGCTATCTGTCATTCGACGGCGGGCCGAAGGCCCTGCTCGCGATCGAGCGTTGCTCTCAGCGCAGGATGTGGCCGGAGCTGCTGGCACATGCGCGGCGGCTGCCCCAGCGCCTTTACGACCCGTTCGTTGCCTGGGACGTCAACAGGGCGCTCTACCACACCGGGCGGCTGCGGGACGAGATGTTCTCGTACCCGCAGGATGGCTTGTCCCTCCGGCCCCCCGACCCGGTGGCGGCCCCACTCGACCTGTCGCAGACGGCATGCATGGAATACAGTGACGTCTTGTTTGATCTCGGGCGGGTGAACGAATCGGAACGCGCGGCTTACATGGCGTTGGAGTACCTGGGTGAGAGGCCCGCCATTCTGCAGCGACTTGCCCTGCTGAGCGTGGCCAGGGGAGAGGCCGAGGCCGCGCGAATCCTCCTGGGAGCGCTGAGCCAGGATCTGATACTGGCAGGCTGGGCCCGCCGTTACCTGGCGCGTCTCGGAAAGGATCCCTCGCTCTCTGCGGACGAAGAGATAGGCCGTCTGCGGTCCGTGATGGTAACCGAGGACAAGGTGGGCACTCCTCCGTTTGAGGACCTCCTTCTCGATCTGCTCCGCAGCAACAGGCACAACCGGATGGCGTTCGAATACCTGATGGCCCATTACCTGCTCAGCCGCGATCTGGAAGGGGTCGCCCGCAACATCGGGCGGCTGGATGACTTCGGCCACCGGGACATCCCGAAGCACTATGAGGAAGCCATAGTGCTGCACATGGCGGGCACCGACAGCGAGGTGGACCTGCGTGGGCGCAGCATCCGTTGGGAGACGCTGAGTCGCTTCACGGAGTTCTGCAAGATGCGCGATCGCCACTCGGGCGACCGACGTCGGGCCTGGGATGCCCTGGCGAAAGACTACGGGGATACCTACTTCTTCTACTACACGTTCGGTTCCTCGGGAGGGACGGAATGAGGCGGGCCCTCCGCTACGTGGTATTGGTGCTGGCCCTTGCCGTGCTGGCAGGCGCAGCGTATCGCACCTTGCGTGGTGGTGCGGTGACGATCGAGGAGTGGACCCCGATGGGCCGGCCTCCCCGCATTCGACCGGACTACACAAGCACCGTGGTGCCGCCCAACATCGCGCCTTTGAACTTCTGCGTGGACGAGGACGGCGACCGATACTGCGTGAAGGTGCGCTCAAGCTCCGGGGATCCTATCGAGGTCGTCGGCACGACCGGGCAGATAGTGATCCCGCCGGGGCGCTGGAGAAAGCTGCTGGACGCCAACCGGGGCGAGGAGCTGCATTTCGACGTTTACGTGCAGGCGCCGGACGGGCGCTGGTCACGTTTTGACACCATAACGAACTCCATCGCCGCCGAGGAGATTGACCGGTACATGGTCTACCGGCGCATCAACGTGATGTACGACGAGTATGTGCGGATGGGCATCCATCAGTATGACCTCGAGAACGCCGAGGACATCCTTGTCCTGGACAACAGGTCCTTTGACGGCGGCTGCATGAACTGCCATACGTTCTGGAACAACAGCACTGAGAAGATGCTGCTGCACGTGCGGAGTGGCCAGAAGGACTACGGGATGGGCATGCTCCTGGTCCAGGATGGCGTGGTGGAGAAGGTGGACGCGCGCACCGAGTTCAGCCCGCGGCCGGCGGCATTTTCGTCGTGGCATCCCAGCGGGAGGGTGGTCGCTTTCTCCACGAATAAGGTGCGCCAGTTCTTCCATCACGCCAGGACGGAAATCCGCGACGGAACTGACCTCGACTCTGACATGGGCATCTACCTGCTCGACTCGAAGACGGTGGCGTCCACTGCGGCGATCTGCCGGCCCGACCGCCTGGAAACGTGGCCGGCCTGGTCGGCCGACGGTGCCCACCTCTATTTCTGCTCCTCACCGGTGCCGTGGTCCGACCGCGACACGGTGCCGCCGGAGCACTATGAACAGGTGAGATACGATCTGGTGCGGATCGGGTACGACGTGAACACGGGCACGTGGGGCGAGGCGGAG
This sequence comes from Planctomycetota bacterium, assembly GCA_030628375.1. Taxonomy (GTDB): domain Bacteria; phylum Planctomycetota; class Brocadiia; order SM23-32; family SM23-32; genus DAOVRD01. Next base: position 3,565 of record DAOVRD010000208.1, on the reverse strand, counting down.
ACGGTGCTCTCTTCTGAGGACACGGGCCTGAGCATCACGCTGCCGCGGGCCTCGCCGGACGGGCGATTCCTGGTGTTCTGCATGTCGGAATACAGCACCTTCCCCACCTTTCAGCCCAGCAGCGACCTGTACCTGATGGACCTGGCCGGCCGGGAATACCGGCGGATGGAATGCAACAGCGATCGGGCCGAGTCGTGGCACTCGTGGTCGAGCAACAGCCGGTGGCTGGCCTTCAGCAGCAAGAGGGGCGACGGCCTGTTCATACGGGCTTACTTCAGCTACGTAGACGAGAACGGCACGGCTCACAAGCCCTTCGTCTTGCCACAATCGGACCCCGTCTTCTATGACTCGTTCATCAAGCTGTATCAAATGCCCGAGATGGTCCGTGAACTTGTCCCGGTGAGGGGAGAGGAGATTGCCGGGGTGATCCGCTCCGCTCCCTGGACGCGGAGCGGTCCGCCTGTCACCGCGCCGACGCCTCGGGCGGCCTCGGAGCCGGTCCCTCCGTCGGCTGAAGGCCCGGAAGCCTGGACGCCCCACGTCCAGTGACCTGTCGGGTCGAGCGAACCGATGGCCTCTCCTTCGTCGGGTCCGGACTCGGGCGCAGTGTCAGCCCGGGCGCGGTAGCGCGTGGTCTTCCCGCGAATAAGGCGATTCAATTGTTCTGTGGACCGTGACATAGTAGTATATGCAGCGGGGAAGGCACGCATTCTGCAGATAGGCATGCAATGAGCAGGCGCGAAGTCTATCGGAAAGACCGGGTTACCGTCTGGTTCACACCTGCGGGCAAGGACCAGATGCATGTGGTGGCCTCTGTGGCGGCAGGGCCCGCGGACGGCGGGCAAGCCTGCGAGGATGCGTACCGTCACATTGCCGACGTCCTGGCGCGTGAAGAGATGCAGATCGTCCACGAGCGCCTCTTCGGCAGTCTCACTGCCCGCGAAAGCGTTCTGGAGGCGCGTGGCCGCGCCTTGAGCGCCAGCGTTGCGATCCGCGAGTTGCCGTTGACTTACATAGAGGGGCGCCCTTTGTGGGGTGAGGGACCGGCCGGCGTACAGCTTCATGCTGTGCGCCCTCGGCAGCCGGACGGCGTGCGCACTATCTACGACGGCGGGGTCCCCTGCGGACGCGCGTGGGAACGCAGCGGCGGAAGGTTCCTCCTGCTGCAGAACATCCACGGCCGCAGCGAGGGGCAAACGGACGCCGGCGACCGCGAATCGGATGCCACGCGGATGTTCGAGCGAGCCAGCCGGATACTGCTGGCCCAGGGCGCCAGCTACCGCGACGTGGTCCAGACCTGGGTCTACCTTTCGGACATTCTGGCGTGGTACGACCAGTTCAATCAGGTCCGCAATGCCGAATACAGCAAGCTTGGTTTCGAGATCGGCGTATCCTCAACGTCCGATACCGGGCGGCTTTGCCTGCCGGCCAGCACCGGCATCCGGGGCGAGAACCCGTTCGGCGCGGCCTGCGTGATGGACCTGCTGGCGATCGTCGGGGAGCCGGGGGCCGGGCCGGAAATCGTCTATCTCAGCAACGTCAAGCAGAACGAAGCTTACGCCTATGGCTCGGCGTTTTCGCGAGGCGCCTGTGTTCGTGAGCCGGACGTGACCCACATCCAGGTCTCCGGAACGGCGGCGATTGATGAGTCCGGGACCAGCCTGTTCCCCGGAGACGTGCGGGCGCAGATAAACAGGACTCTCGACACGGTTGAGGCCCTCGTGGCGCAGGATGGTGCGACGCTGGACGACATATGCGAGGCCACCGTGTTCTTGAAGCGTGCCGAGGACGCTCCTGTCTACCGGGAGGTCGCAGAGGAACGCGGCCTGTTGGAGATGCCGGCCGTGTGCGTCGTCGGCGACGTCTGCCGTGACGAGTTGCTGTTTGAGATGGACGGCGCGGCCGTGGTGGACCGGGGTTGACCGCGCAGGTGCCGGGCCCCAGCCGATGTACAGCCAACCTTTTCTCTGCTCCTCTTTCCCCTCACCTGGGCCTCATCGCGCCGGGCGGCCGCATACGCGAGACATTCACTCGCCGGTTCCGGTCTGGCCGTCGAGGGCCGGGAAGAAGTCTGAAGTGAAGTCCTGGAACTTCTCCCCGGGAGAAACCGGGAGTTCCTCCACTTCCCGAATGCGCAGTTCGAGGTGGTTCGGCGCAGTTGCGGCTTCCCAGGCCTGCCTGATGCGCTGGGCGAACTCGGCGGCAAGAGGAGCGGCGCCGACCAGCCGTAGCTCGAAACTGCCGTCGCGGAACTGGTGCACCTGGAACCTTCGCAGGGGTCTCGACAGGCGCAGAGGCATTGATTCGAGCGCGTCCCGCACAGCGGCGACGTATGTGAGCGTCCCTTCGGGTAGGAACGCGATGCGGCTGTAGCGCCCCACGACGGCGCCGAAGGACGGCAGCGTTCGCCCGCACGGGCACGGGCCGTCCACGACCTCCGCAAGGTCGCCCGTGTCGTAGCGCAACAGAGGCATCGCCCGGTTTGTCAGGTTCGTCACCAACACTCGACCGGTCTGACCGGGCGCACACGGCTCTGCCCCTTCATCCACGATCTCGACGAGGCACTGCTCGGTGTGCACGTGATATCTTGCGCCTTCGGGACACCTCGACGCGACCAGCCCCACCTCGTTGAGGCCGTAGTTCTGGTGCAGAGGAACCCCGAAGGTGCGCTCGACGCGGCGCCGCATCTGCGGCGTGAGCTGCTCCGAGATGGCAAGCAGGCCGCGCAGGCTCTCCGGGGGGCGCGTTCCCTGGTACGCCAGCGCCAGATGCTCCAGACTCTCCGGATACGTCATGAGGTAAGCAGGCCGTTCCCGTTCCAACCACTCTATTTGCTTCTCCACGGGATTGGTTACTGCATAGGCCACGTAGGGCCCGGTCTCGAAACACCGCCCGGCGTACCGCCACGCGGGCAGGCGGCACGTCACGCCTTCGCCGAGCGGCTCGCCGTCGGGCTGATGGGGCAACTGACTGGGAAGCCGGATGGCGGCAAACGTCGTTGAAGGATCGAACCTGAACCAGCGCTGCTCGCGCTGCTTGAGCAGTACGTAGAGACTGCGACTCGTCACCGTGTGCAGCACTCGCGTCGGCCGGCCGGTGGTCCCCGATGACAACGTTGGAATAAGCCCCGCCTCGACAAGCATTTGCGGTTGGAGGTCCTCCGCCCGCTCCTGCACGTCCGATTTCGTCAGAATCGGCAAACGGCAGAGGTCCTCAGGCTCCTGGATGTCGTCCGGCTCGCTCCCCAGACGATGGAACAGGTCGCGGTAGTAAGGCACTTCGGCGGCGCAGAAACCGACCAGACCCTTGAGTGCCTCGGCCTGTAAGGCGTGCTGTTCGTCGGCGGACAGAAACTCGTTGCTCGGCAACGTCTCGAACCACGTGACGTTCGCCCACCTGGGCCGCATCCGCCAGCGCCTTTGCTCGGCCTTTTCAGTTTCGAGATCCGTCGGCGTGTCTACACATCTTCCGGTCTGTGCGCCCGGTGGCGGAGTGATTGGGGGTTCGCGCCAGTTCTATCGGTTGGGGGGCAAGGTTGTCAACGGACGCTCCGCAGAAACCTTCT
>DAOVRD010000197.1 GCA_030628375.1 Planctomycetota bacterium | reverse complement strand
TGGCGCTCATGGCTTGCCGAGCATCCAGGCCGGCCGCTCTCAGGCAGCCCGCGATCCGGTCGGCGACGTTCGTCCGGTCTTCCCGGTTCTTCTGGTCCAGGGCCGGTCCGACGTAGTTGAGCCAACCCACGACGACGCTCCTGGCCCTTTGCTCTGGGGCCGCTTCGTCATCGCTGGTTGCTGCTGCGCGCGACAGGCTGTCCGAAAGGCCACGCCACAGCCCTTCGCCAATACCGATCTGTACTGGTGCGTTGTCCTTTCTATGATCTAGGGTAAAGCCCATGTAGCTTGCCGCGCTTCGGGTGAGATCGGTTTTGCTGGTCTTTTCCCTCTTGATTTGGAGACCGTGCGGCAGGATGATCTCGCCCACGTCGTGGACCGCTGTTTCCCGTTCCGCGTCGTCCCTGCTAAGCAGCAGGAGATCGTCAGCGTACCGGATCAGCGGAATGGTAGGGTGACGGCGCTGCCACGGCTTGTCGAGGAAGTGGGACGCGTATAGGTTAAGGAACAAGGGAGACAGAGGGCCGCCTTGCGGCACGCCCCTGTTCTCCGTCATTTCCTTTGGCCTTACGCCCCTTCTTACGATGAACCGCTCGAGCGTGCTGAGCATTCCGGGATCTTGGATATGTATCCCGAGCACCTGGAGCAACCGTCCATGTGGGAGGGAGCCGAACGCGTCTTTCAGGTCCATTGTGACCCAGTGCCATCGGGTCTCGTCTTCCGCGATGGCAATGGCTTGTGCCAGCGCGGTATGAGGGGACCGTCCGGCCCTGAATCCATGTATCCCCGGACCAAGCGAGGGCTCGGTCAGAGGGCCCAGGACCGTCAGGATGGAGCGTTCAACGACTCTGTCCTCCGCAGTCGGGATATGGAGGGTCCGTATTCCACCACTAGCCTTGGGAATACGGCATGTGCGGAGGGGATGGGGTTGATACTGGCTGGCGCGTAAGCGCCGGCCAGTATCGGACAGATTCTTGGCGGTGATCTGCTGGGGCGTGATCCCGTCGACACCTGGCGATTTGCCGCCGCGCGTCTTGAGGATTCCCAGGTTGTATTCCAGAGTACGGGGATCGCCGGCCCACGCAAGAAGATGGTTTTGCACGTGAGAGCGAGTGTGGTTCTTGTCCGGGGCGCCGCTGCTTCGTGCAAGGCCGGCCCGTAAGCATTCCTGCTGGACGGACCGGATAAATTGCAGGGGGGTGGAACCTCGGCGAGAGACGTCATCTGCCCGGACAGCCCTTTCATCCGCCTGGGTCAGGTCCTGCCGAAGGTTCAACGCTCTGGGCGCTCTGCTGGGCCTAAGGGCGCCGTAAGGCAGGCGTCCCGCAGCGTCGCATAGATGTCCATCGTTCGAATAACGCATCATTAGCAGTCATAACGGGCACGGTTCAGATAACTATGCCGGCTGTCGCTCCACGATGTAGGCCAATCGAATCGCTAGTCCAGCCTTGACTTATCAAGTGCATTATGATATTATACACGATTAAGAAATAGAAGTCAAGGAGAAATGATGACAAAAACGCAAGGTCTTGAAACCCCGGCTATCGGTGACCGACTGGCATGGGTCCGCAAGAACGTTCTGCACCTGACCCAGGCAACCGCCTCCAAACGGCTTAAGACGACGCAATCCACGCTGTCGAATTACGAGGCCGGCAATAGAACGCCCGGTGGAGACTTTCTGGCCAGGCTCCAGCGGGAATTTGGTATCAATATAAACTGGCTTCTTTCCGGCCAAGGAAGTTGGGGTGCCGAAGCGACGCCGTTCGCAGCGGCTGGCGGGGTGCCTGAGATGCCCACCATCCACCCTGACGACCGCAGACTAATCGACCGGATCAGGAAGCGCCTGCAGGGCTCCTACCGACCGGAACGCTTCTCGGCGGCGGTCGTTTTCTCCCCCGAGCATCTGTCGCAGAGCTGGCTGCCCGGGGAAGGGGATGCCCGGTTCGTTGCGTTCCCTTTCACGACCAACATGACGGCGATAGGGGACCATGCCTTGCCAGAGCACGAGATCGACGGCCTTTTCGTGGCTCCCCGGGCCGAGGGCATGTGGCCGGAGAGCCTCCGCTGCCTGCAGATACGGGACGACCGGTTCGACCCGTTGTTCCCCAGAGGCTCGATCGTCGCGGTGGATGTGCGGGCTACTGACCCGGATTCGACAGACGGCCGTGTGGCGCTGGTCGCCTGGACGTCTCGTGCCCAGAAGAAGAGGTCGTTCGCCCGAGTCAGAAAGGGACAACCCTACCCACTCTTCGAGCCAGTAGTCCCGAAGGCAGAAGTACCGGACTTCGCTCATATCTCACGCGGTCACTGGCAGATTGTGGGGCGCGTGGTGTGGGCCTGGCACCAAGTTGTCTAGGGATCCCGGGGCGTCTTCGACAAGTGGGTGACTTGGGGGCCATTTCAGCTCACGAATGGAAAACGTGCCAGCTGTGAGGTCCTTCCTCGACAGCATCCTGGACTTCCGCCACAAGCCGATGGTGCAGATGATCTACGAGCTGGGCTGCCGGTTGGACGAGTTCGCGAGGATTCAGCTCAAGGACGTCGACTTCTCAAGAAGCAGCGTCCTCATCCCGGCTGGGGGGCCTCCTGAAGCAAGAAGCCCGAGGAGTTCCTGTCCCATCTGCCCGGACAGTCGTCCAGGGCCCTATTCTGAGAACCGGATATGCTAGATTCTGTGGAAATACGTCAAGAAGGCCGGCCCCGACCGAGCATACGGCCCGGATGGCCGGGCTGGAGATTCCACAGGCTCACGGTTCATTCCCTCCGCCACAGCCACATCATGCACCACATCCATGTCCGTGAGCTGCCGTTGCCCATCGTCCAGAAACAGGTCGGCCACCGGACCCTCAAAGCCACCAGCGCCTATCTCAAACCTTCGGACGAGGCAGTGGCTGAGGCTTATGAGTCGGCGCTGCCGAGTTATGCACAGAGCAGGGGATAGACGCGAGTCAGGGCTGAAAGAGACCAAGCCGTTAACCAGCAGGTCTCAGGTTCGCGTCTCGGGCTAGGAGCCATTTCGTTTTGGCGTAACTGCCAGCGCCGCACAGGTTAACGGCAAGGCCGGAGCTTGTTTTGCTCGGGCCTTTCGTATGTAGGTGCCCCCTAACCAACGACTTACGCCAACTCGCTGCCCTGGTCGAACGCCTGCCCTACTCTCGCCCCGTTGGCCCCCAACCTGGTCCGTCGCCCCGGCCGCCCCAGACTCTCAGATTCACCCGCCGAGAGTACCCGGTAGGTTAACAAGCCGGTTGCGTTCCCAGGCCAAACGCGACACGGGACGAATCCGGACTCAAGTGACCTCAGGAGGCCTGTCAGTTTCCGGGTCGACGCTCGAGACGGAACCGGTGCTCGACGTTCTTGACGGGAAGTGATGGCGCGATTCGGCAGATATCCCCCCACTCGACGCGCATTGTACGCGGCAAGACAACGCGCGAGGTCCTGACTTGCCAATCCCGTCTCCCTATCGGCGCGACGATCTCTGCACGCTGCCACTTGTCATGGTTCGGTCCAGGGAACGAGACCGTTGCGCCAATACGGCCCCCGAAGAATGCGCAGTCCAATCCCCAGTTGGCGCCGTGGGTCAGGCGCAAAGCATGGGCGTCGTTCGGGCAATCGAGGGTTTGCACATCTTCATTCCGAACGAAGCCGCAGTCGTCGAAGGACGGGCCATCGCCGCGGTCATAGCGCACAAACTGAATGGCCTCTGGGAAAGCCTGCTGGTCCACGCGAGTCTGCTTGCAGATATGAGCCAGTGAGTTGATGCCAATCTTGACGAGCGCACGCAGAATGTAGCGAGGGCGGTAGGATATCTGGGCTTCGGGATCGATGCTTCCCCAGCACTCCTTCAGTTTCACGCGCCCCTCGAACGGGCGCCAGTTGTCCAGAGACCAGAGGATCCTATTCTGGTCGATCGGCTTCAGGTACCTGCAGATGAAGTGGACCCGGTTGCTCCACTGGCGGTAGCTATGTGGGGTGAAGACGCGCGGAGGAAACCGCCCTCTCCGTGGCGGATGGGTCACTGGAGTCCAGAGCCAACGGGGTCTCTTGTAGCCTCCACGAAGAGTATTGCGTGCTCGTGTGACGAGTTCTAGGAACTCCCTCATGCAGCGCTCCTCGCCGACTTGCCGTCCTTCGGCGAGGTCGAACCAGAACATGGGACCCCGATCGTCGAATACCACCTGAGGCCATAGGACAGGAGCGTCCAGCTCCTTGACTATCCGAGCTTCCAGCGCCAGGTCATGCTCAGCGTTGTAGTCCCACAAGCCGTCGGTTGAGGCGCCCAGCTCCTGCCCTGCGACGATGCCCAACGGTGTCTTGGAGACCAGTTCCTTGTCGATCACTGAGAACTCGTTGTTGCACTGGCTGCACACGTTCCTGATGGACAGGGCCCCGCCCAGTGATTCTGGGATGATGTGTTCGCCCTTGCGGACTGCCCGTACTTCCGCGTTGCAGTACATGCAGCGTCGCCGGTTCATTCTGGCTCCTCGGCTAACTCGCCGACCTCGCCCTCCACGCTATTGGCGAGTGTCTGAAGCTTGCCTACAACGGCGCGTGGAATTTGTCGGCTCGGGGGCCTGCCGGGGGCACCCGCACTATCCGAAGTACAGCTTCTCGAGGTAGCTTCTGCGCGATTCCTCTTCGGAGAAGACTGCGAACAGGTCTTCTGAGTCGGCGTCGAAGAGCCTTCGTAGACTATGGGCCAGGATCTCATAGCCAGCTCGATTTGCCGCCATCTGTCTCCTGAAGGAAGATGGGATGTCCCCATGGACAATAGCTGAGCGCACACGGTACAAGCCTTTCACCTCACGAAACAGCTTCTTACGGGCGGCGACCTTTGTAGCGAGAAAGCGACACACGTTGGTGGCTACTTGGGTCGATACCTCCGAGTGGGAGTGAGGTGCGAACAGCGTCTCCAGGCCGATGGCCAAGCAGACAATGGCTTCCTCGTCTGAGCGGGCCATGAATGCACTTGCGTAGTAACTGATGGTCCGATGGACACGGTTCCTGTAGTTCGGCCCTTCGGGGCTGCGGAAAAGCCGATGCCACGCTCGTACGAGGAAACCGAGAGTCTCAGCGTTGCAGACTGGCTGTTTACCCGTTTCGCCACCAATGAATACGACTTGAGGGCACTCCCAATCGGGTGGGGTTTCCTGCACCGCTATGAGCTTCCGGTACCCTTCGGCGGAGTGCACGATCTGCGTCCAGATTGGCCCGAGGCCGCAACTAATGCCAAGCAAAGCCATCGCCAGGCGGTTCCGATCCCAACCAGGCATGCCCACATTTGGGTCAGCGTTGGTGAACCAGGGGCTGTCAATGACGGCGCCCGTACCCGGCCACGCATGAACTTCGAATAGATCGTCGTTCGCCAACCGCTTAAGCAAAGGGATAAGCGGCGATTCCTCCAGCAAGAAGAGCGTCGTGTGTTCATCAAGGTCAACACGCGGGCTCGACGCTTCCCAATCGACGAACGGCATGACTGTAGAGACGCGTGGCTCCCTCACTGGTTGACTTCTAGAGCGTTCCATATGTTTCCTGCCTCGCGCCTGCTACATGTGCCGGCCTGAGACTATGTCGAGCACATCATCGTATCAAGCGGCTGGCCGACCGGCAACTGAGGTAATACTCCGTCACCCGCTCCCGTATGTAAACAGTGGGGGGGCCTGCTGTTTCACACTGGAGGAGAAGATGCCCGCCCCAGACGACCCCGCCACAATGGCCCCCACCGAGCGGCCCGCGGAGGTGTCGACCATCCTCGCCAGCGGCGTTGTGCGCCTACACGGCCGCGCCGCCTTGCCTACCAAGGTGAGCTGACAAAGAGGACAGGCTCGTCTAGCTCCCGCGTGTGCCCGAAAAGAAGCGTCGCAAGCGGTACACGCTGCTGCAGTAGGAGGGGAAGAGCCTTAAGGAGTTCTGTTGGTCGCTTCGTTCCATTCCGACCCCGGTAGGATGACCGCTCTCGTTGCGATTCACCCGTATCAAGTGCAGGACCGTCTGCTGTGGCACTTCCAGACCTCCCCGCAGTTCGTGGGGAAGCTCTTGTTTGTGGCTCTGCAACCGCTTGTACGTTTGCTGCACTTTCTGGTTGAAGCTCTTCTGTGGATCAGCGAGGATTCCTTCCAGCTTCTTGCCCGCGGGACCAAGCCAGACCGACGCTGACTTGGCCATGTCCAGGAACGCGGCTTCCGTAGCCACGCCGAGCATGACGGCAGAGGCCAGATACTGGCACGCGGAAAAGCACTCCAGGCTCTCGCGAAGATAGAGCGACACCAAGTCACCTAGGTCGTCCTCGGCTTTGCGTAGTGCGGCGACGTATGAGTCGACGGCAATTGGATTGAAGCGATCGTCTTGAGCCGCTGCCTGCCCAGCCCCCGTGAGCCGCAAAGCCCAGAACTGGGTCCGTCCGTCCCGGGGCACATCAAGGTAGACCAATCGTTTGGCTATCAGCGACCATAGGGTCTCCTTGATCTCGAGCTGATCCGGCTTGGGACTGCCTGAATACCGGGCCGCTGCGGTCTCTGGGAATCTGTGTAGGTACCATTCCTGCCCACCTGCGCCCGGCTCGGCCAACAGCCCAAGCACATACGGCTCGATACTCCCCATGCCTTCCCTCCTTTGGTCACTTCCGGTCTTCGGCAACTGGTATGCGACAGGATAGATGATGCGCTCCCACCAGGCAAGGGCCCCTGGGCCGGCGGAGCTTGGCCGCCCTTCATCAGGAGCGGGGTAACACTTCGCTCCTACCGCCGATATGTAAGCAGTGGAGGCCTGCTGCTTCACACCGGAGGACGAGATGCCCGCCCTAGAGGACCCCGCAGCCATGGCCCCCGCTGAGCGGCTTGCGGAGGTGTCCGCCATCCTCGCCCGGGGCATCCTGCGGCTGCACAGCCGCGCCGCTCTGCCTGCCGAGAACTCTCACGATTCCGCTCAGAGTAAGCTTGATTCCGGGCCCGAAACGGGCCCCCATGCCAACGCAGTTAACGACGGCGGAGACCCAGACAGAAGGAGGATAAGAATCGCAGGGCAGACATGGCCAGACAGATCCGGGCGGTGCAAGGGTCGATGGCGAAGGACCCGCGACAGTAGTAGGAGGTCTTAGGCACGAAAGGGCGTCGCCCCGACCCCGCGATGCAAGGGGCAAGGTCTGCGGACGCTGGAAGTGCAGTAATCCCAGAATGACAGCAGAAGAATGTCAGGGCGAACGCAGAAGCTACGAAGTGGGCTTTCTCAAGGACCTTCGGGCCTCGATCTGGTCTACCGACCGCAAGGGCCACGACGAGTTCCAGCTTCGGCGACAGCAATCTGCCTTTGCGCCCGTGTCAGCGCTGCTCGAGGCAGAGCTGGAACTCGCATGGTTGCCGTCAGCACCGGAACGTGTGCGAATGGCCGGCCTCCTAGTGATGGAGGACAAGGCGCACGAGTTCCGCAAGGCGTTCGACGTGGTACTGGAGGAGCACATCATCCCCTATGCCTCTGACGCCGAGGAAGATCTGCCGGCACAGAGTGAAATGCGCAACCCCCGCCCCGAGCTACTCGTAATGGAGAGGGGCGGGGGCCGGAATGACCGTCACATCGTCACGCCGTGTCGTATCCTCCTTTCTATCAAGGGGTTAGAGTGAGACGATCCACAGATTAGACCGTCACGGGATCGCCTTCCTGTGACGCTTGAACGGTGTGCTGGCCTCCCGACGCGTCCAGTGTGGCCCGGGATATGAAAACGCAGCGAAGCTGCTGCCCGCCCCTGAAGCGGCGCGTCCTGTTGGTTTCCGCAAGCCCGCTGTTGCCGAGTAGTCGCGTCATCACTCGCGGGTCCCTG